>CAYIBV010000001.1:0-38549 GCA_964361725.1 uncultured Methanosarcinales archaeon
TATTCAGGCCTACCCCCCGCTTGCAGAAGTTTCTGGAGGGATGGTGTCACAGTTTGAACATTCCATGATTGTCAAAGATAAACCCATAGTATATACAAAGCATCAAGATGATGAGTGGTAAGAATGGTCTGGTTGCTTTTTTCATTGTTAACAGCATTAAGTAAATCTTTTGGCGACGTTTTAAGTAAGAGAATTTTATTAAAACAGATCGATGAATATCTCGTGGCGTTTTCTTCATACTTTTTTTCATTATTTATCTTGTTGCCTTTATTTTTTTTTATAGAAATTCCTGCCGTGAATGGCACGTTTTGGGGAGCGGTAATAGTGAGCGCTCTCTTAAATAGTTTAGCTTCAATCCTGTACATAAAAGCACTAAAAAGTTCAGATATGTCATTGGTGCTGCCACTCCTGGCATTTACTCCCCTGTTTCTGTTGATTACCTCGCCCCTGATCCTGGGAGAATTCCCAAAACTGTTTGGTTTAATAGGGGTCATATTAATTGTGGTCGGCTCCTATCTGTTGAATATTAAAGAACGCTACAATGGTTTTTGGGGGCCGATTAAAGCTTTGTTTAATGATCAGGGATCAAGATTTATGCTGGCTGTAGCGTTTATCTTTAGCATCAGTTCTAATTTTGATAAGATTTACGTACGCAACTCTTCTGCCATTTTTGGATGGACTATACATGCCATCCTGGTAGTGATAATCCTCCTACCGATAGCTCTTCACAGAAATAGGAAGAATTTCTTTTTAATATTTACAAAAGCTAAAGCTTTGGCCCCCTTGGGGATCATGGAAGGGTTGACGGGATTACTTCAGATGGTTGCCATAAGCATGACTTTAGTCTCATACGTCATCTCTGTTAAACGCACTAGTTTAGTGTTAAGCACACTATGGGGATATTTATTCTTTCACGAAAAAAATGTAAAAGAAAGATTTTTTGGTGCAGTAGTCATGGTTATGGGAGTACTATTGATTACACTAGCTTAAAAGCGATTTAATAACGAAAACCGCACTAATCCTCATCCTAAAGGATGAGGTATTTAATCGTGCGGTTTTCGGGATTGAAAATTGTCACCCTAAAGGGCGGGGTTTTATACCCAGACAATTTTCAATAAACACATTGAAAAAGTCTTTCAGCCGCTCTGCACACCTGCAATGCCTGTTTATACTGTGCGAGAATTTTTTCTTTAGACCTGCTACGCCTGGCTTGTGCAGGGATAGGAGTTACGGTAACAGGAATCCCCTGGTTTACAGCAGATAAAACCATCGCACCGTCAAAACCCCACGTAGGAACTTGGGCAATATTCCGCACTACCTGATCCATAATTCTGCAAGCGCTTTTGTATATTTCCCCAAAAACTGTTGGAGAAACGGCTTGGTATCCATGAGTGCCAGATAAAGAAATTCCCGCAAAAGTGTCGTATAACTGAGGAAATAATTCCAAATGCATTAACTCATCTAAAGATCCCTCTTCTAAAGTTTCAGGCTCAAATGAGAGATTACCGATGACTAACCCTCCCATCTCAGTAGCCCGGTCTACCAACGTTGACAAATAACGAACATCATGCTCGGAGGTATCCAATCGTACTACTGTTGCCCCCAGATAACGATCCAAACAATGACGATAGCCCGTCATCAACGCGGAAGCTAATCCGGGCTGTTCGCTTTTAATACCATCTAAGCCCAGAGCATGGGATTCAGTTACTAAAAAGTCCAAACCCGCAACAGTTGCTCCGTTAAATACAGGGATGATAGCCGCTTGTGGAAGATAAGCTCTAATTTGATCTGGAAGAAAGCTATTTCTCGTACTTTCCCCGCGATAATCGGGGTACATGACGACAATTGGATTGTTTGCCATTAGTTATGACTTCTGGGGAAATTACCATTTATAGAAGGGTTTGATTAACCATCAAAAATACTTCAAACCCTTCTAAGAAGTACTTTGAATATCGCAGTAAAATGGGGTTATTCAAAGTCCTCTATAAAACACTAAAATCTTATTCGAGCTAGTCATCTTTTAACTCCAGGAAATATAGCTAACATTTCAGTTAAAGTCTCCACTAACAAATCAGGCGAATGCACAGCTAGTACTTCTCTTCTTCCAGGAATTCTAGTATCAATCCTACCTACAGTATAAGTACCGCTTTCAAATCTTTCTTTCATATCTTCCGGAGCATCACCAATGAATGCAACTTGATTAGGTATAACACCATATTTGCCGCAGACATAAGCAATGTAAGGAAGTCCTTTGATAAAATTAGCACCATCTCCTGGGTTTTTATTCCATTTCTGATTGCCTAAAATAAAATCAAAATGAGCTTTAAGATTTAGATTATATCTAACTACCTCTTCCAAGTGTGCCTGTGGAACTGAAGATCCGATAGATAGAGTATACCCCCTCTGTTTAAGTGCAGAAACTACTGGTAAGGCATCGGAAAATAAGGGCATCTTTTTCTCATCTATGTATGAATCAAAACATCTGCTCCATTCTTTTTCTTGATCTGCAGGAACGGGAGCAGTAATTCTTAATCTTTCTTCTACAATATGAAGCTGTCTCACCCTATTGGTGCCACTAGTATCGAAATAAATTTGAGCGATTTCTTTTTCTCTCCCATTTAATGATGGCTGATACTCAACTACAGACCTAGCAAAAGCACTGGGTTTTGTTCCCGGAACATCGGGATTCATAGAATCGCGCAGTGTTCCATCGTAATCAAAGACTAAAACTTCCACATCATTTGCGTTCATTTGGGCCATAGTAATTCTCTTGATCTATTTTCTAAAATCATGCTATTACCCCATCTTTCTCTGGATTTCGTCTTTTAATTCTTGAGCATCCATTCCATTTGAGGGATAAATAAGCAAATTACGTCCGGGGCATAACTTCTCCCACAAAATTTCTTCTCCAACAGGTTTTCGCGTCAACCACCAATAATCATGAGATCCTTGTACACTCACCTCAACAAGATGACTGTTGACTATTGCCAATTCTGGATTAATATCATTAATCGCACGCGCTGCAGAATCTATTTCATCACGCTCTGTATCACGGAAATGTTTATATGAAAATAATGCTCCTTGGTCTGCTAAAGATTTTAACACTTCGCCGCGACCAACAAATCGTTCCCATGATTCGCTCAAGTCGTCCTGCCCCGCGTCAGTATATAAGAAGAAAAAAGGGGTATGGATAAGTTCGCTATATCTTTGCGTACTTTCCGCCCGCTGAAAAAATGTATGAATCAGATCTTCGATCTTTTGTTGCAGCAAAGTGCTTTCTCTTTCTGAGACAGGCATTCTTCTGGCGCCTGTACTTACATTTACAATGTTCTCATTCTTATTTTTATCTATTGGATTTTGAGAGACACGCCGGTACGTTGCGACATGTTCAGCTTTATATTTTCCCCCTTTTAAACCTACAAAGTATACAACCCTATATGATTGTGCATGCAAGCCCGTGGAAAGTTGTAGAAGCTCAGAGGGAACAAATTTTTCAAATAGATATAAGTGGCGATGCATTCCGGGAGCAAAGCGTTCTCTCTTTCGAGAATGTTTAAACGTATCATCAGCTAATCGTTCAAGATTTGTTCTATCTTTATTCATTGCGTCAATACCAGAGCCGATATAAATATTTCCTCCTTTTGACCCATATCTCGGCTTCAATAACACTATCGCTTCTCCCTCAGCAGCAGGATCGCTTACGAGTGGGGCCATGTCTTCAGGGAAGACTTTATGTGTAAGTAATTTATCTCTGGCAGTAACTGCCAGCATTGTCAAGCCTGGTGCTGGCTGAGCGTCATAAGATTCCCAAATATCAATCAACTTCCCCAAGCTGATATATTGTGAGAAGCCATAGAGTGCTTCTTTTCCTTCGCATACCACGGGCATTTTTTGATATGCCTCTGCACCAATATACATTATAATATTATTTGGAACATTGTTTATCTCTAAAAGGATTGGTCTTCCTGATTCCCTCTCTATTAAAAAATCAAACCCCAGTAATAGTGGACCTCGCTCTGGAGAAAGTGAAAATTGTCCATTCCAGCCAAAAGTATTAAGAAAATATGGCAGCCTCTGATCTGAAAGTTGATGAACTTCGGAACTTTCCTGCAACAGTCTTTTTTCAAGTGGAGCATAGCTCGCGATATTTACTCTTGTTTCTTCTTCAGGTGTCATTTTTTTATTAGTTTACCCATTGAAATAATCCTTGCTCCTCTAAAGCGAACTAAAATCCTGCTTTCTCCAGCAAGAACTTAACGTTCTCCGGCTTGGAAAGATAATCAATAGTAGCTTGAGTGTAAGGCCGAACGCCACGATCTTCGACGACTTTCGTTAAGCCTTGCGCGGTAGGATGGTAACACAACACATCTTTCAATCCTGAAGAGCCATCAGATAAATGAACAAGAGCAATGCCAGCAACAGGCAATTTGGCTAAAGCCATCACTTCTAATTCTTCACCTTTTAGGATCTTCGGTGTAACATTTCTTTCATACGCAGTTAATATATTTATGGCATTAGCATTTTTAGCTACATAAGCAAAGTTTATTTGTCCAGTTTCTTTCTCATCAACGATATAAACAATTGAAGTGGGGTCAAGAGAACTCAAATCCATACCCAGCTCTTCTGAACTCTCTTTTTGTAAGGCAATAGTAAGAGGATTTTCATACTGTAAATACTCTGCATCAATATTTCCCGCAACTAAAGCTGCATGAATCTGGCCACTGCCTAAAGCCTTGCCTTTAATTTGTGACAGGAGAAAATATTGACTTTTTATCTTAACTGGCACAACTAAAGAAACACCAACCATATTAGGACTCATTTCTTTAATGTCTTCTGAAGTATAAATCCCGCTTTTCGCTAAATCACGCAAAGCTTCTCCAATAAGATAACGTGTAGGAGCGATATCAGCAACAATAACAGTATTCCCCTCTGAAGGATAAACACGAATAGCCGGAAGCGAACTCATGAGACCATTAAAGCTTTTTTCTCCACGAGCATCAGCCTCAGTAGGTGATGTAGGCTTTGTATCATAGCCTTTTTCCCGATATTTTGCTGCAACAAACGGGTGAATTGCTAAATCTCCTTTAGATGTAGGAGTTCTTTCCATAGGTAAAACATTCAACATTAATGTTTCGATATTCTTAACTATAATTTTGGCCATCGTAACTATCAGAACACCTATTCACCGATAGATTCGCTCAAGTGGGGATATTTATTAGTAATGCTGGGAAAGTCTCAACATTTCAAGAAAAAATTACGCAATGGTAGAATAGAGGATATACTCAAAAATTTTACAGTAGATCCTGGGAAGAAGTCATGAAAACGCGGGAAAGTGCCTTACCACGGACTTAATGCTAAAAAATCGAAGATTTTTGGCATGTTAGAAATGTAACAGCATTTCAAACAGTCCGTGGCTTCTTTACTCCCGCAAGTAAATATCCTAAAAGATACAAGGGGGTAATCGGGTGGGAACATAACTTTGAATAGGCACGCTGGTTGCTGGGAAATTATTTCGATAGACTTGTAATTGGTACCCCCCCATATCATCCCCAAAGAAGTGTTCCAGTTGATCTAAAATAACTTGTAAGTCATGATAAGAACCACAATAAATAGTGGTTTCCAAGTCCCATGCACCAAACGTCCTGCGTGTTCGACCAAATCTTATATCAGAATAAAAAAGCGTTTTTAACGTAGAATTATGCTTTTTCTGGTTCTTAAGTTTTAAAAGGACGACGCACCAAAAATGAAGTCCCACTTTACTCATATCGCATTTGGTTGAGAGAAGTTCAATAAACCCACTATCTTGAAAGCGCTTTATTTTCTGCCGCACAGTCTCTATAGAATAATTTGTTTGTTGAGCCATCTCGACAAGCGGAAGAGTAGGATCCTTATCCAAGAGAGAAATTATTTTTTTATCCCTGGCTGATAATTTTAAAAGTTCATATCTCTGTTCTTTGATGTCCTCATTAACTTTAGTGGTATAAGACTCTTTTTTTAAAAAACCCCTTGTCACCAATATTTCTTTTTTGAGAATATGAGATCCGTACTTCTGCTCCAGTTCGTGGATAAACTGCTCTACTTCTTGAGCATGCTTAGCAATAAAAGCGATCCTTAAATGAAAATGAGGAAATACTTCGACAAACCAGCGCACATGAGCATGAGAAATAATATCAGCACAGATCTCTTTTTTAATCTTTGAATACTGAAACAGCATCAAATAGATCAAATATTCAGTATAACCTAACGGTTCAAAATTAAGTAACAGTTCATGATTAATAATAACCCTTTTTTTATGTAACTGTTCACGATAATACGAAATTCTATGCCGCGGCTGCCGTAGACGCTTAGCTATCTCAACAGTACTTATCCTACAGTTTTGTGAGAGTAATTCTAGAATTTTGAATGCTATTTTGTCCATAAGTCTTTAAAATTCAAGCTTGCTTTATAAATTTAACTAAAATAATAGTACTATTAATACTATTAAGTATTACTTACTTTGTGGTGCTTTGTCCTGACAGGGTATACTCGGTCGAGTAGCGAGCGAAGGCTTGACAGAACAAGAGCTAAGTTACTTCATAAATATTCCACCACCTCAATCTTTATATATTTTATATACTACTTTATTTTCTATGGGTTTACGGGAATTAGTTCTTGCGGCATTGATTACCATTGTACCAGCATATTCTTATGCTACAGAAAGTACCCCCGCACTGCCACAACCAGAGTTACCGACCCCTGAAACAAAAAAAGAAACTGCTGCTGATCTCTCCCTGAAATATGGCCGTTCACGAAGAGAAGATATTTCATTCCATGATAGCCGCGCTTCTTTGGGGATTGATGATTTCCTGATTGAAGTTGGTTTCCGTAAAGAGATTGTGGAACGGGAAGAAAACGATACACTGTCCGTCGCCGGACTGCACATGAAAGGAGAAAGACAATTCCGCACCTACCAAGTAAATTTTATTTTTGGGTACGCACTCTACAGATGGAACATACCTTCATTTAAAGTGAGGATTGATAGCCAAGTTATGGGTGGCATTCAACTGGACAAAAATGTTCTCAGTGTGGAGGGGGAGAACATTCCCGGAGATCCAAAATTAGATTTTCTTTTAGGCACGGGAATTCGGCTGGAAGTGGCGCATCCCCTTGCCTACTGGACGAAAATCCCCTTCCTGCGCAATATAGAACTTGGAGCAGGCATCTTTGGCGAATACCTCAGCGAGCAGGTGGAGATAACGGAACCCCAGTCTGACGTCTATTGGGGAGGTTATGGGTTAGTCCGGATTGCCAGAAAGATTAAGTGATCACTTCCCCATCTTCGGCACTACTTTATATGCTACCAGTGCTATCACAGCCAGAATAACCAAAAACACTTTCCAATCTATAATCGTAAACGAAAATAAGATTAAATTCAAAACTACCACCCCAATCAAAACAACCCCTGCTAATTTTAACGATTTACTGTTCATGAGCTAATTTCTTCACCACATTCTTCACCGTCAGCAACTGCTCCGTTCCCGTGCTCATATCCCGCAATAATACTTTTTTCTTCTTTAATTCATTTTCTCCCAACATAATCACATAGGGAATCTTCAACGCACTGGCATATTCCAAATTCTTGGAAACCCCTTTTCCCAAAGCAAAATCTGTGCAGATTCCCGCTTCCCGCAACTCCTGCGCCACTATAAGACTTTCTTTGACTGTATTAATAGGAAGAACTAAGACCATACTAGGTGTCTTTCGCTCCCCTGTCTTTTTCTCTTTCAACGCTTCTGCAATGGGCACTAACCCAAAAGAAACCCCCACTGCCGGAACGACTCTTCCCCCGCCCATGAAACTGCCGATCATGTTATCCCATCTTCCCCCTGAACCAAGAGATGAAGTAATCGTTCCTTTTTTCATAAATACTTCAAATACCGCTCCGGTATAATACGCCAATCCCCGCGCTAACGACACATCAAACACCGCGGAAGTGACGCCGAATAATTTCAAATATCCAAACAACTCTTCTAATTCCGCAATGCCCTGCTTTCCTTCTTCATTTGTCAACTTTTGTTTCAGTTCTGTGAGTGTAATGCCCTCTTTGATCAACGAAAGAATATCTTTAACTTGTTTCGTACTGCACCCTCGTTGCTCTAATTCTTTACTCACACCTTCTTTGCCAATTTTGTCTAATTTATCAATGGCCACAATTGCTTTTTCTTTATCCTGCACGCCCGCTTGGGCTAAAATGCCATTAAGTACTTTTCGATTATTTACTTTGATAATAACAGGCAATCCTAACTGCACAAATACGCGCTCAAACAGATTTAATAATTCCGCTTCCGCAAGTAGTGAACTGCTGCCCACCACATCCGCATCACACTGCCAGAATTGCCGCACACGACCTGCTTTAATCGGCCCATCGCGGAACACGATGCCCATTTCATAGCGCTTGAACGGCATCTTTAAATTAGGATTCATCGCCACGTATCTGGCCAAAGGAACGGTTAAATCAAATCGTAATCCTAACTCCCTATCTCCCTGATCTTTTAATTTGAACATTTCTTTCAAGGCATCAGACGCTTCACCCGCCGCAAATTTCGCTGCGAGCGTTTCGTACCGTTCTAAAATAGGAGTTTCCAAAGGCGCAAAGCCCGAGAGTTCAAACACCTTGCGGATAGTTTCCACTACTTCATTGGTAATGATCTTCTCTTCCGGCGGGATATCCCGCACCCCTTTGGCAGTTTGCAGTGGCATACTGTTCTTTGGAAGATTCTCTGCGTTTAAAAATGTTGTTCTCATTGTTCCCCCTCCACGCAGTAGTACAGGCGTATTTCGTAACACCTTTTTCCTGTACGCTCTCCCGCAACCTCTACATCAACAAAACTTGGAATGAACTGCTCAAATAAAGTGCTTCGCCGGAAATCGTCGTTGAGCTCCGGACTCCATAAAGGGGTGACCAGCGGTTTGAAATAGCCTGCTCCCCTCTCATCGTATTCCGTAAAGAATACTTTTTTCTTCACGACAAGGCCATAATCATCTCCCAAACGAACCTGCTCTTCCCACTGTTGTAAGTCACCCCGTTCAGGATATGTTACGACACTGTTAGGGAGATTCACTCCAAAATCTTCTAGTCTCCACTGCATTGCTTGGATAATTTTATTGCGTAGAGGTTGGTTCCGTGTAAGGTAATCATATGATGCTAAAGGATACTTAATTCCATTCAATGCCACTTCTCTCCACCCCTCTTCTTCCGTTACATTTATCCCCCGCCCACGCAGTCCATCCACTAAAACTTTATTCTCTAACGCAAAAAAACCAAGATTGCGGGAATTTCCCTGATACACCACAATCTCATTTCCCGCTGCTTGTGCTAACGCTTCTACACCAATCTCTGCGTTCCTTCCTAACGCTTCACTGGCAAACACAATGTCTGCAACATACCCCACAGCAGGTGAACCTATATCTATGACATAAATTGTATTTCCACTCACCAGAAAATCTATGGAACCTGTAAAGAACTGTCGTTCCCGTCCCCCCAAAGAGGCAGAGAACAATGCCTCTTCCAAAGATTGTTGGAATTTCTGAGCAATTTCGGAAAGGCCATCACAAAGCACTTTCGTCGCTCTTTCCATTCGCTCAAAAAGGGCACGTGGCAAAAGAAAAGGTTTATCAGTCACACTGTAAAAGAAAATTGGTGCTTTTCCCTTCGCTCGCTGTTCTACTGTAGGAGTGAGCGCTTCTGCCTCTGTAAGAAGAAAATTAATCTCATCAATTCTCGTAGAATCTAATGATTGGATTTGCCGTTGCACATCCATTAATCTCTGCTGTTTCTGCTCATCGATGCGTCGGAGAACAAACGGCTCTGCAAACGCCGCTTTGGGAAGTAACGTAACTCTTCCATCGTATCCTAAAAGACCATCTTCTACAATGTCTACAAGAGATGTAAATCCCGTAAATGCCGTCTGGTCGTTGCTCAGGCACTTGAGAAGCCACCGTTCATCTTCAATACGTGGCGGTTTTCCGCAGCGAAGCAGGGGGGTAAGATAATTCTCCAAGAAACGCTCTTTATCACTTCGGGAGAAATTCTGTCCTCTATTTTCTCGCCATTGCCGTGTACGTTCTAAGATTGGTTCATACGTTCCTCCACTCACTCGAGCAATAGTAGAAAGAATTTTTATTCTATTATCATCTACTCCCGTGAAGACAATCAGCACTTTGTTGTGCCTGAGCCTCTGGTTCTATTTTAAACTCATTTGTTTTTTCCATAATGACATCACCTTTCTGCTATTTGTATTACCATCTTTCCCCCAGACGATCACCACAACTTTCCCTACTCCCCTCACGGATGAGATTAAACATGCTAACCACCCGCTCTGTTTGCCCATCGCAACGTTGTACAGCACAGGGGGGCAACTGATTACGTTCCTCTATCGGTTTCAGTACTTCATATACATTTTTACACCCAGTACATTGATATTCATAAAGTGGCATTTTTCATATTCTCCCCGCTTTAAGCCCGGCCGGCTTGTTAAGGCCTGCGGGAGAGAATTGAACTCTCGTCCTCAGATATCTGCAACAGCAGAGCCCAGAAGCTCCGCTTTTCATCGCCACAGTCTGAGATGCTGCCACTACGCACGAAGGGACAACGATCCCTTCGGCGTCCCAGAAAAATCGTTGTTTTTCTGTGGACACCACCGCAAGCATGAATAAGACTAACAATGCCTATGGTGATGACAATGCACAGAAGTAGAACTACCAATCTTTATTTTTTCAACAAGAATAGACGATAATCTAACAAAACATTTACCGACAATGAAGACAATCACTTGTTTTGCTTATCATAAACTAATAGAAAAACGTTGGAATATATAAACTTTTCTAAGATACTCACTAAAAAGAGATAACAAAAAAGAGGGCGGCTGGGGAGACTTTCATGCACCAAGCTGTTTCGTCTTGGTGGGCTTTACGCCCGCCGTTTGGTGCAGCTTTCCAAAAGTGCGAGTTGAACTCCCTCCAAAGGCTCCACAGGCCTCTATACTAACCGTTATACTACAGCCGCCATGAGAGAACCAAATAAATCTCTGCTTTAAAAAACTTACTTGTCAAATCACCAACACTTTCTGCTTCCTGACAACCCGCACACGCAGAAATTTGGTATATCCTATAAAATCTCCCCCCGCCTGCACGGGAAAAGGCACATCGCTGCGCACAGTGATAACTTTCCCTTTCAACGACAAGAGAGGAGACTTCTCCATGCCAAATGCCGCTAACGCCAATGCCCATAACCGTACTGCTTTATTGATAAAAGAGGTATGCGTATTCACACACGCTAACCCATACACATATCCATCATCAGACTTTACTCTTCCCACCAACGATCGCAGGGTAAATCCATAATACGGCACTTTCCCTAACGTAAGATTCACACAATTCTTCCAATAATATTTTTTCCCATCAACGCGGCATTCTAATGCATAGTGTGCTTTTGCCTGCGCTGCCGCTTTTGCTCCCGCCATAAAATAATCCACAAATCCCTGCTTCCCCCGCTCTTTTGTCATGCGAATGACTTCCGCATCCACTCCTACACTCAGGAATGTGGTTTCAAACAATTTGTTATCCCATTGCACTTCCACCACATCCAGTAGCGTCTCCCGGAACGGAAACCGGGAACGCAGATACTCATACCGCTTTCCTTTGTAAAAATAAGAGTAATAGGCGTTTCCCGCTCCTAACGGAAAAAAACCCAGACTCTTTGTATGAAATGGCTTATAACTTAATGCACTCTCAAATGATCCATCTCCCCCCGCAATAATAATATGTTGCACGTTGTTCAACTGTTTCATCGTTCCTTCATACATATTCTTGTGCTGAGGTAAAAAAATGAGGGGAGCATTCCTTCGTTGGGCAAAAACCCGCAACAAATGGCGGCGATAGCCGTCATGATATTTCGTTGCCCGTTTGTTGGCAAGAACAACAATCTTTTCCCGTTGTATCTCCTTTCCCGGCAACGTGTTCTTATTCCTTCCCCGCAGATATTGCAGTGTAAAATACAGCACCGACCACATTCCCCACACCAAAGCCATAATCGTAAATACCACAATAATTCCTTCTGCCATAGGCACAAGTAATATCAAAGCATCTTCATAGAGGAAAAAATCACCAACCAATAATCCCATCACAATAGCATACTGGAAATAGATAAACAACTTCTGAGAGCTCCACTCTTCCAGCAGTACATTCTGCTTAGCGCTGAGTCGTCGTATTATAACAACAACAACATCACGCACGATAAAGATGAGCAGAACGCTGATCCAGTACACTCCCAGAGCAGCATAGAGAAACAGCATTCCCACTACCAACAGCTTGTCTGCAAACGGATCTAAAAAAGAACCAACAGCCGTCACTTCTTTCAGCCATCTCGCGATATATCCATCAAGCACATCGCTCAGAATGGCAAGAATCATCACAAAAATGGCCCATAATGACGCTGATGCCGTCTGCTGCAGCACCAAATATACCAGTATCGGCAACACTGCCACACGGAACAATGAAATAAAGTTAGAAACTGTCATAAAGAATGAGAAACAACCCTCATTTAAAAGATTTCACATTCCATCCATTGTAGGATTCATCCTCCTCGCTTCAGAACTTTTCTGCCCCCCTCCCAAAATGACATCATCAATGCGTAAAATCATCTCTGCAACCTCTGTCGCGCTACGTAACGCAACGGTCTTGATTTTCAAAGGCTCAATCACTCCCTGCTTCCAGGCATCCATCACTCCCCCATTAAAGACATCTACTCCTGCCCATCGCTGCTGCTGATCATGAGCAGAACGCAATTTGGCAATGATATCAAGGGGATCTAACCCCGCATTTTCCGCTAACGTTCGGGGAATGATTTCCATGGTCTCAGCAAATGCCTGCACTGCTAACTGTTCCCTTCCATTTAACCTGCTGGCATATGCCCGCAATCCTTTCGCTAATTCCATCTCTACTGCTCCTGCTCCTGCCACCACTGTTCCTTCCCTCAGGGCGGCAGCAACATCTCCCAAAGCATCAACGACGGCCCGTTTAATTTCCTCCACCACATGCTCTGTTCCCCCATGAACAAGCAATGTGACCGCTTTAGGATTGCGGCACTTCTCCACAAAAATAACTTCTTCTTCACCAATTCTCTCTTCTCGTACCACTCCCGCAAACCCCAAATCACTGGCAGTTAATTCTTTCCAGTTACTGACAATCTTCCCTCCCGTCGCCAGAGACAATTTCTCTATATCGCTTTTCTTCACTCTGCGCAATGCCAAGATCCCTGCTTTCGCCAAATAATACTGGGCAATATCATCAATCCCTTTCTGGCAACAGACCACAGTAGCGCCTGCTGATTTTACTCTATCCACCATCTCCCGCAGCGTCAGTTCTTCTTGTTCTAGAAATAAATTCAATTGCAGAGGGTCGGTAATGTGGATTTTCGCATCAATCTCCGTATTTTTGATTTCTAACGCGCTATCCAATAATGCCACTTTGGCATTCTCTACCCGTTGCGGCATGGAGGGATGTACCCGTTCTTTATCCAACACTATTCCCTCAACAAGTTCACTGTGATCGGCATTTCCCCCCACCACACGTTCTACTTTGATGTGATCAAGGGCAACATTCATCATGCCGTTTTTAGATTCTGCCACACGCTTGACCGCATTGACAATAAGCTGCGCTAACTGTTCCCGATTTGCTTCTGCCCCTTTTCCCGTCATGGCGGTAATAGCGATATTGTTCAATACTTCTTCTTCCTCAACAGAAACATGTTCTGCCATAGCCTGCAGCAATTTCTGCGCTTCTCGTTCCGCTAGGCGATATCCCCGCGCCAAGACTGTGGGATGAATGTTCAACTCTAATAACTCCTCTGCTTTGCGCAGCAATTCCCCAGCAATAATCACTGCAGTAGTCGTTCCATCACCTACTGCATCTTCCTGTGTTTTAGCAACCTCCACCACCATTTTCGCTGCAGGATGTTCAATCTGCATCTCTCTTAGGATAGTTACCCCATCATTCGTTACCACTACATCTCCCAGAGAATCGACGATCATCTTATCCATGCCTTTTGGGCCCAGAGTAGTACGCACAGCCTGCGCTACTGCTTTTGCTGCCGCGATATTATTTTGCTGAGCATCCCTTCCCGTTGTCCGTTTAGTATCTTCCGGTAAAATAAAAATAGGTTGAACATTATTTGACATAGTGCTTCCTCCTAACTTTCTCACTAACTACTCACTAACTAATCACTAACCACTCGCTCCTCACCCCAATTCTCCAGAAAATACGCTTTTACTTTTATAAACATTATGGAGGTTAAATACTATATATAGAAATTAAATACTATAAATAGGACTAGATGGCATAAATCGTTGAACATACTGCAAGATATCACCCTCTCGTACACGAACTAAATCTCCACTCTTCACCTCAACTCCCATCCTCTGAAGTAATTCCGCGAGATTATCTGGTGTTGCTCTTTCTAGAACTTTGACTTCCAGAGCCGTCGTTGCTGGAGGACCCCACCCAGAATACACGAATGTGGCACTCTTTATGTTTGCGATAGAATCATACGTTGTTGAACCTGTCTTTCCTCTCTCAAATACAAACTCAAACTCTCTTTGGTCTTCCGGAGGAAGATTCGTAACTGCATGATTTGTAACGGCATGACATGAACCCAACAGATAACCTGCTAAAGCCACACCACCTAACTTCTTTATAATGCCCATACCCGTGTGAAATAACTTTGCTCTATAAACTTTACGGAAAAAACCGTATGCAAAAACCTCACTATTCTACTACAAGAAGGCGAAGCCTTCTGTGCAGAAAATATGAAACACATTTTCTAGCATCACAATCTTTATTAACAAATCTTCCTCTTAAGCTGCACGAGGGATAGAGCAATGGCACGTATTACATTCTTAGGCACGGCTGGAAGTTCGGCAGTGATGAACCGGCAGTTGCGCTCTTCAGGAGGCATTATCTTTGAAATTGAAGGCCTGCAGTTTCACATCGACCCCGGTCCGGGAGCATTGGTGAAAGCAAAAGAATATGGCATCAACCCATTAAATACCACCGCTGTGCTGGTATCTCATAATCACATCAACCACTGTAATGATCTTAATGTAATCATAGATGCCATGACTCATGGCGGCATTGAACAGCGCGGCATTGTCCTCGGCAGTAAATCCCTTCTGCAAAACTTCGACGAGAATCGCCCATTTATTACCCGCTTTCATCAGCAGCTCGTAGAAAAAATCATTCCTCTGGAAAAAAACCACAAAGTAGGCATTGAACTCATTGAAGTAAATACTCTCTCTGTGGAACATACTGATCCTCACGCCGTGGGGTTCAAATTCTTCTGTCCAAAATTTACCCTCAGTTATACCGGAGACACTATTGTCACTGACCGTTTGCTCCAGGAACTGGTAGGATCCACTGTCCTTATCCTCAACGTTCCTTATCCGGGAAACACCGCCAAAGGTCTTAATCTCGACTGTGAAGCAGCATTAAAAATTGTCTCCGCTGTCAAGCCTCGTCTTGCTGTCTTGACACATTTTGGATTAGAAATGCTCAAAGCAGATCCCGTCGTAGAAGCACGGGAGATCCAACGGATAACCGGCGTGCAGACCATCGCCGCTAAAGATGGATTAATTCTCACTTCAGAACATTTTGGCAATTACCGCTCCAATGTGAAAGGGTATGAGTAAAGTGCCAGTCTATGCCGGCGCTCCTGCTGGTCTGAGTGTTGGTATTCCCTGCGATTGAGGTATTCTCTGTGGTTGTTGCTGTGACCTCGGTGCCGGTTTCTTATTCTTCTCTTTCGATTGCGGTTTGGTAAACAACTTTTTTACATATCCCGGAACAGCCCGTATTCCCCGATAGACATTCCCCATGACGTGTGCTCCTAACATGAACGGCAGAAACGCTATTCCGGCAACGTACTGTGCTGCGGGAAAGAGATACGTGGCAAATGCCGGCATCAAATATCGCCCCGTCTGTCCTTTCTGTTCTGCACCCAGAGAGCGATGAGCGATCCATGACGCTTTCAATTCCTGATACCAGGTAATGGGAAGAATTCCCCGCGCCAAGGCATATAATGAAGGATATTTTCCACTTTGGAAATCTTTGGCATGTCCTAATTCATGACGGGCAATGGCCGGCACGTCAGAATAAACTGTTACTGTCTTTGTAAAAGGATTATAATAATCCAATCTCGTCAGTTTGCCCAATAATCCTGTGATCATGGTCGTGGGAACACCCAACAACACTCTTCCCACTAACGAAATATCTTTAAGTTTCTCATCCGTAAATAAGCGATAAGTATCATGCAGAACCCGGCTGTACCCCAGACGTACCGTCGTATTCTCTAATCCTAATTGGGGAATGGCCGCGGCGATATCTTGCTGCGTTTCCTCACGAGGATATCCCGCCACTTTAGCACTTGCTAATACTGCTCTCGTCGGCATACTGCCCACAAAACTTGCCGCTCGTGAGAGAGCATCATCTAACCCGTATTCCACAGTATTTGTCCCCACTTGTTCCGTTGCCCCGTTCACCAGTTTGTCTAATGACATAACTGTCTAAGAAAGACCCCCTTATTTAAATGTTTTTATAATTTATTACTAATAAGTAATTAAAAATTTATTAAATTAATATCTCAATAACAGCGACCATTCCCCATCCCAGAAAACACCCTGCGGCAATAAACGGCATGGCCGGGTAGAATTTTTTTTCCTTGCTGAACCATAATAATACACCCAGCCCCAGCAAGGCAAAGAAAGGAATCACCAGCGACTGCCATACCCCTAATTCTTTCATCACCACGCCGGCAAAAATCAACGGAAACCCCATATCTCCCCCTCCCAGAATAGCCGTGCGCAGAACTGCTGCTTTCGCCGTTTTCTTCGTTCCAGAAGAATGAGAAACAATCGTCGTACTGCTCACCACCACTTTCCCCGCAACATACGGTATTAACAATCCTGCAAAGACTTTTGCCTCTGCCTGAGCTTTGGCAAGCATCACCATGTGTTTTGACTTCCACACTGCATAGGCATCATAGATGGCGATCAACACTAATAAAATACTCACTGACCATAATGAAAACAACGGAACAAAAATTGCCGCTAATCCTCCGTACACAAATAATTCTGTCATGTTCTGCACCCAGAAATTCGGGCGAAATACTTTCCATAACCCCACAACAACCGCAAAGATTCCGGCAAGCCACGACCACATAAAGGCACTTCCTGCTACCGTCAAAGAAACCGCCACCGCCACAAAAAACCACGACTTCCATATCCAATCCAGATGATACGTCAATAAGAGCAATAACATTCCCGTTCCCACAATGATCGCCACAATGATCGGAATAAACGACGTCTGTTCATCCATGGGCGGTCTCTCGCCGATAGGCAAGTCTTTGAATATTGTCTCTCCCGCCTCAACGCTCTTCACCGGATCGATGTACTTATACACCACACCTAAGCCGATAAACTGCGCCGCTAAAAACATGCCCAGAAGAACGTACGTGACCATAGGAGTGTGTTTCACCCACTGAGAAAAAGAAGAAGAGTTTATTAAAGTATTGACAAGCACTACAACTCATTTATTTAACTACTTTAGAGGAATAAAGTAAGAAAAGTTTATAAAGAAGTCTCTTCCCAAACGTCCTATGCATTCAACTTCCATGTATACACCAGAAACTCTTACGGAAAGAACCAGTGGTCTTACTTCTATACATAGAGATCTGTATGAGACTGTAATGGCCTTGCAAGAACTTGCCGCAAGAATAGGAGATTCTCCCCTGAATCAGACTGCAGCGTATAATATTCAAACCAAGTTCACGGAATTTGCCGATACATTATCTGGCATAGACCTTCTCGTTGAAGCGCAACAGAACAAACTTGGCTCTTTTCTAGAGTGGGCAGAACTGCTTGACGGAGTGAACCAACCTCTTGCAAAACGAGTGTATTCCATCATAGGAAAACGCCTTGACATTCTGTACAAACAACGAGAGGGACTGAGCATACGAATCGCCCAACTCACCACGCTTGGAGAGGATACCATCGCTCTTGCCGCACCCTCAGAAGGGCAAACATCTACACCATATGCAGAATTGCTGGAAGATATGACTGCAGAAGAACAAGCTCTTTCCACTGTCAGGGAATGGTTTAAAGAAGGAACAGACTATTTGAATACAGTTTTCAACCATGTAACAGCTGTTCGTGAACCGCCTGAAGAAAGATCTGACAGAGATTATGGTCTATTAATGACAGAGGCACACGATGCCCTTAGCGACCTTCTTCACCGGCGAGAGGAAGCAAAAACATCTCAGGCAGCGGCAGAGGCGGCAGTGCGGGAAGCAGAACGGCGCGCGGGAGAAGCAGACGCACGGGCAGCAGAAGCAAATTTGTTGTACGAAACAGCAAATGACGAACGAACTACGGCAGTAGCACGTGCCGGCACACTGGAAGCAGACCTCCATGCCGCAGAAGGAAGAGTGGAAGAAGCAACTAGATTATATTCTGAAAGAGGGCAACAATATAAGGAGATAGAAGAACAACAATCGGCAGTCCTTGCCCGGGCAGAAACTGCCGAGAGATTTGATAGGGATTTCGCCATAGAAGTAGAAAGATTACGAAGCGAGTCTGGTCTCAACACAGGCACCATTACTGCTCTTCAAGAAGAACGTGATGAATTACGAGGGCGTGTTGACGCCGTAGAACGGGAACTAACAGATTATAAAGCATCAGAACAGGGTATGACCGCAGCAGAAGAAGAGAATGCCCGCCTCCATCAGGAAGCAGAAACACGAGAAGCAGAATTACGACAAGCCTATCGCACGGTAGAAGCAGAACAAGAAAGATATAGACTACTACAATCCTCCGTTGCCGTCACAGAAGCACGGGCAGCAGAACTTGCCACTGGACTAGACACATATCAATATTTATATGAAGATCGAGACCTGGCACTCCAACAACTTCGGGAACGTCATGGTCGAGTGCTGTCCGGTCTTGAAGCCGCGGGAATTCCTCTGGAAGAAATCATTGCACGAGCCAAGAAATAAATATTCTACGATGACACATGATGACCTCTGGCGCGAATGGACACGAAAAGGCATCGATGCATTGGCCGTATTTGATGTAGATCCTCATGATTATTATACGTTCACTACTGCTCTTCTCCATCCTGATACTCTCCCCGATGATTTCCTTCGCTGGATGGGAACACAAGACCAAAAACTCAAAGAGAACCTTAAAGGGGAATATCGCAACCTGTCCCGAGAATTCCATCCCGATATGTTACAAAGATTTTCTTCGGAACTGATAGGCCAAGCCACAAAAGTCTTTACTAACGTAACAACAGTATATGAAGTTCTCATTGATCCTCAACGGTACGAAGTCATACCACACGACACAGTACCACCAACATCTCCTATGATGGAATACGTGCAGAGTTTACACGCTACCGGCTTGCGCATTCGCGACCACCCCGCGCGGCGTGATGTGGAATTAATGCTGGCAAAAAAAAACATGACTCTTGAACTTCGTACTATCACTGATCCCACTCCCGCTACACAACAACAACCTTTCCCTTCACCAGACAGAGAGAGAGATCAACGAGAAGCTGCTGAGGCACGTGCTGCTGCTGACGCGGCAAGAGCACAAGCAGAAGATTATAAAACACGATGGCAACGATGCTCCAGCATTCTTTCCCAATATGAAATTCTCGGCAGCCCGGAGGAAGTCATTCGCCTTCCTAAACTTATAGAACAACTACGGGAAATGGGCACTCTTCGCGCTGCTTTGCAACAAGTACAAACTGAACTGGATGCAGTACAACTTCAGGCAGAAGAGCGAGAAGCAGCCATTGCCTTATTCGCAGAACTCACCAGTGGAAGAACAAGAACACCCCCCTACGGTTTTTTCTCTAGTGATCCAGAACAAGCGGCAATCCGGCTGAGAGCTATTCTTAAAAGAGTCTAGTAAGATTATGATAAAAATGCGTGAAACAAAAAATGAAATCGCAGTTTCATTTTTTGTTTCTTAACTACACATTTTTAGCACAAGAAATACGAAAAATATCGTATTTCTGTGCAGAAATAAGATTGTTATCTTATTTCTTGCATGCAAAAAATTTCGCACTGAAGGGCGGGGTTTTACACCCTGCGAAATTTTTTCGCATAAAATCCTACGATTATCCAAATCCCACATACTGTTGCTCTACTTTTTTGTTTTCCACATCTTTCTTCACAAATTCCGAAAACAACGGCACTTTGATAGGAACAGCAAACCGCGTAAACGTCGATGTCACGATCGCTTCTCCTTTATCGAGGGCAGCAATATTCCTGCTGTCCTGGCTCAAATCCTGGGGGGAAGATTCCATCACCGCCTGCCGTTCTGTATTCATTTCTAATCCCAAAATTATTTTTGTATTCATGTTCGCTAAAATATTCTTTGGAATTTCTGAAGGCAGCTGGGTGATGGCAAACAATCCTACCTGAAATTTCCGTCCTTCTCGAGCAATGCTTTCAAACACATTACTGCCCTGCTCCAACACTTTTGCCCCTAACACCCGGGGAGCTTCTTCTAACACAATGGAAACAACGGGTTTCTCTTCCAGCTTCCCTTGTTTCTTATAGTGCCTATATCGCTCAAAGATCTCTGAGGCAATCATGCTCCCCACCAAAATCTCCAATGCTCCGGAGAAATAACTCGTGTCCATGATAACAATCTTCCCCTGCTCTAAAAACCGGCAGATATCAGAAATCGTATTTTCACCGGCCACGACATCAAACAATCCCTCGCTGCTCATGCGCCCCTGCTCTACCTCTAACCCCAACAACGAAATGAGTTTTCTTTTCACCACTGCAATAGTATCTTCATGAAATAACACTCCCTCGATGCGCTGTTCTTCCACAATGGCGGAAATCCACTCCTCTTTAAATTTCCGATGATAGGCATACAAACACTGCCGCTGCGGATCTGATAACGCTATTGCTCCCTGAAAATGTTCCGGCTTTAGTTTTTTCAGATGGATTTTCAGAGTAAATGCCCCTGGTGGGGGAGCGATAGGAGTGTAATATTTTATGGTATCACCACGAGGATGATCTTTTAACCCCAATCCTGTCCGTCCATAATATTCATCATGAGGATCTAACACCAGCATTCCTGCATATTCCTGATGCGCGATATTCCACAAAATGCAGGACATCAAATTACTTTTTCCCTTCCCTGTGGACGCGGGAATCAACACATGATGGCGCAACACTTCTTTTCCCGGAACAAAGATATCCATATCCATTTCCCGGCTTCCGCTGCGTAACTTCCCTAAGAACAACGGCATCTTCGGTGTCGTAATAAATGAAAGATCTTCTTTCTCAATTTCCCGCACTTTAGAAAAAAACGGAGGAAGTTTCTTGCACGTCACACTCCCCTTTCCTACAGTCAGGACGGGCTTAAGCAGCGCTAACTGATACGTGCGTAATCGCTCATCCAAAAGAGAAACATCTCCTTCTTCTAAATTCATTCCTGCCACCATCTCTAAATTTTGGGGAGAAATTTGGCTGCCATACACTAAGTCATACACTTGCAGGATAAACTTCTCCCCATTCTGTTCAATAACCACTAATTCTCCCAGCTCCACGTTTTCGGAAGACTTAATGCGCATCACGATCTTCCCGAAATCTCCTGCAACGACCTGTCCTTTGATCATGCCTGCAACGGCATATCTCACCTTTTTAAGAATTTGCATGCTTCACGCCCACAATCTCCTCTTCGTCCAATTTAATTTATTTACTACTTTAAAGAAATAAAAGTACCAAAAAGTTTATAAATGAGCGTTTATTTTGCCCTGATACAATGGACACTTTACCGAACCCTTTATCAATGGCAATTGAACAATACCAAAGACGAGCATTGCAATCCAGCATGGATTATCAGGCATTATCAACCCAACCAGACGATGCTTCTTCCACTCTTCCCCTTGACCATTACAGGACACGATTCCAAGAAGCAGTAGAAAGCACTCTCACAGAATTGAAATATTGTACGGCCGTCCTTCAGGATGCCAGCAACGGTCAACATGCTGATCTTTTGCAAGGCGAATTTGCTGATGAAGAATCACCTCTGCATATTGCAATTAAAGATACGCTCCATACCGCGAAGCAAAGATATGAGCACTTAGCATCAGTTCAGGGAGTGGTATCAGATCTCGCTTCCGGAACTGCCCCGGCAGCTGTGCGGGAACAGACTTTAGGAGGATACATTGCGAGTATTACTGGAGAACGAGACAGCGCACGGGATAATTTCGACACTCTTAATGTATTATATCATTCCATTGTTCCTTCAGAGAGTACTCCTGATCCCGAGGGAGAACGTCGTGCTGTAGGAGAATTAGAAAGAGCAACCGGATCTGTGGAAGAAGGAGTCTCAGATTTGGTACGAAGATATCAGGGTTTACAAAGAGAATTAGCAGAATTGCAAGGAACATTAGCACAATCACGCCAAGAATATGAAACTCTGGAAAGAATACATGGAGAGACAGAAGATGAACTTTCTGGAAAGAAAAGCGACTTAGAAACTGCTCTGGAACGAGAACATTCCTTGCAAAAGCAACTTGCCGACGTAGAGACAAGTTATACAACCCTCAACGGAGATTATGATACATTACATGGTGTTCATAGCAGCCTTACTGATATGCATACACAGTTAACGGCAGTGCAGGGGCAGTTACGAAGAGAACACGATACTTTACAGGGAGATTACCGTCAACAATCAGCAGACTATGTGTTGGAACAGGCGCGAACACAATCTTTAGAGCAACAGCTTGCTGCCGCCGAACAGCGCATTACAAGGATGACCGAGCAACAAGCTGTTCTGCGAAGTACGAACACCAAATTGCTGGAAAAGAAACTGGCCGCCGAGCGCGCCAGAGCAGCACAAGCAGCATCTATTGCCAACATCTTGGATAATATTCCTCAAAAGGGATAATTATCCCTCCCTCAAAAATACTTGCCTACAAAAAATGGTGTACTGTGAATGAAGATGAACACACTACCACAACATGACTCAGTTAATCACTGTCCAGACTGCACGCGTCAATTTATTACAAGTTTTCGATCTTGATGCTACTCAGTACTTTCTGCCAGAAACCTCTTCTTTTCGTTCTGTTGAAGATGCAGCACAGGGGACATACAAGCAGGAAACAGAACGATTTCTGAGAGATATCACTGCCCAATATCATGGCCTTCGCGCTGTGTTAAGTCCTCAGGCCAATGAATCTTTCCCTGCATCAGTACAACAAGAAGCGGCGGATCTTCTGCATCAGGTGGAAATAGCATACAAAGTATTAACAGACAGAAGAAATCTTGATGTAGTATTTGAACCCCATCAAAAGTCCTATTCTTTTCTTTTAGCATGGTATGTACAAGAACTCAGAGAGACGCCGGCAGAATGGAGATCCCCAGCGTTATGCAGAAAACTGACCATATACTTTGAAAAAAGATCACTGGTAGAAGAAGTGCACCGTGCTGCTTCAAAGAGTGATGATTCACCACAGCCAGCACAGCCCGCACATGCAGAGTCCATAAATCCACAAAGCCATGATTCTCTTGTAGAAGAATTACAGAGTGCACTCCACCATCAGGCACTCCAGACAGAAAGAAATGGAGGCTACCTGCAAGGTCTTATTGACAGTCAGGAAGTACGATATATGTTTCACCATGCTCTCGAAACCAGCCTTCGAAAAGGAAGAGGACAAGAAGTATCTATTCAATTTCTTCAAGACTCTTTTCTTCGCCAGCGGAAGGAAATCAATCGCATTCGAGAAGAAGAACAACAAGTGAGAACACAATTAGACGCCTATCGTGCTTTGGGAACACCTGCTTCTATTCAGGAACGCGTTCAAGAACAACAAGCACGCCTCGTAGAACTACTACAACAAAAACGTGAATGGAGTGCCCGGTTTGCCGCAGCAGAAAGAACAGCCGCCAGTACTAACGCAGAATTACAACAGCTGCGGGGAGATCGGGAACTTCTCAGAAAATATCGTGCATTAGGATCACCAGAAAGCCTCGCGGAAATGAAACGAGAATATGAACCTCTTCAGGGAGAAATGGAAACTCTTACAGAACGAGTACTGATCGCTGAAGCAATTGCAGAAGAAGCGCAAACGCTGTTATCAGTAGCGGTACAACGTACTGAACAGGCTGAGTATAAAGAACAATTAATGTTGAAGCTTCGTCCTTCCGGAAGATGGATTCCCCCGGCTGTCGCTCCCCGCGTACGGAGCGTTACCAGACAATTACAGGGCATAGATCGATTACTTCGTGCTGTACTGGAAGAAGAATAAAGTTTTTGAATCATTTCTCAATGGTATAGTACCGATTTCTCAGTAGAAATATTTATAAAACAGCCACCTTTTGATATAAACTATGGAGGCTACAGTGTATAGTTTTCGCCGTGGACGGCATACGCAGAATACTAGGCAGATGATTCTTAAAATAGCTGACTCTGCAGAAGGAGCGCAAAAGTTCATCGGCAAGACCGTTACCTGGACTTCTTCTGCCGGAAATGAAATCAAAGGGAAAATTTCTGCTCTCCATGGTAGAAATGGATCCGTAAGAGCTTTATTTACCGCTAAAGGACTACCAGGTCAATCATTAGGACAAAAAGTCCGCATTGAGTAAGTATAGTGGCGGACATAAATAAGTAAGCATTAATTAGCCGCTACTATATATGAAAGACGCAACTATTTTGCTTAATTATTTGCGTCCTTCAGTATACATACTATCTCTGGAGGCAAAAGCCAAGAGGTGAGTTTGACATTCTACATGGAGTAAATATTTATATACTCTAAGTTTCTTTTCTGACTATATAATAAAGAGGGAAATTTTCCTCAAAAAGAGTTGGTTTTTGTATGGCGCAAGGACAAGGTGGAGGCACCGCCAAAGTAGTACTAATTATATTTATCTTAGTTATTCTAGGTTTAGTAGGCTTCCTGGGATACAAACAAGGCTGGTTTACCAAACAAACGTTTACAGACCTGTGGAAGATTCTTCAAGTCAAAGAATTTTGGATCAATGTAGGCATCCTTGCAGGAATTGGGTTATTCATCGGCTACTTTGTCCCTCCATTTAAAGACACCCTCAGAGGAAAAGGAGACGACAAGATGGCTGCATATATTCTGCTTTTCCTTATTCTTGCCGGTTCCATTCTCGCCGCATACAAGATGGGAAACCAGCTCCTGTATGATTATCCTTTGATTCATGATTTCTTTTTTGACGCCCCTGCACCCGGAGGAAACTTCACCTACAATCCTCTCATCAACGTCGCTATCTTTTGGATTTTCATTTGTTTTGTTCTTCCTTGGTATGAACCCATTAAGAAACTGACACACAGTTCTGGGGGACAGTCTAATACCGCATTTTATACCATAGCCCTCATCATCAGCGTGGTCATCGCCTCCAAACTCGGAGCAGTAGGTGTTTGGGAGAACCAAACGTTCTTAGATGCTGAACACGTCCTTGTGGGTGAACGAGTAACCGTCGCTGATCCCCTCGGTGGGCATACCGGATCGTATCAAGCAACAGCGAAAGGAGTAACAAAAACACAATATGGCATTCTCAAATTTGAAGTGACCACAGGAGGGAAAACAGTATATCCTCTTCCCGTTCTCATCATCGTCTACGTCCTCCTCTCATTAATATTAGCGTACTACGGCGGTCAACTCGCGCAAAGTGGTTTGGGTGTGCTGGGAAAAGGGGGAAAAGATGTTATCTTAATCATTTTCGCCGGCATGGCCGCCAACAGCGGCACTGATCTGAGTTCCGTCATCTGGCTGGCATATTTAGGATTCTTCTTCGCCGTAAAAAGCATGCTTGATAAAGTAAGTGTTATCCAGAATGAAACGTTTAAGAAATATTTTCCCCTGATGGGCGCCTTTGTCGCCGCAGAACTGTTGGCAGATGTTATTAATCCATTAAAACCAATGGGACCACCTATCTTTGAAGGGGATCCCATCTACAAAATCGCTATGGGCACACTTTCAGGAATCGTCATTGCTTTCTTCTTAGGTATGGGAAAAGGAATATTTGGTCATCTCATGAGAACCAAAGGAAAAACTCAACTCTGTAAAAAGTGTCATTCTGTGTGTACAATAGAAGCAGGAGGAAAAACAGTTTGTCCTACCTGCAGTTACACTTGCCCAAAATGTGGTATGCGCGGTGTGTCGCAGGGAATCAAAATTATCTGCGCTAACCCTACTTGTGAAAGTGCCGGACAAGAATTTTCTGTTCCCATCGAAACAGAAGTCATCAGCGGCTTTGAAAGCTGGGGCGTACGTCTCGTAGAAAAAATATCGCCCTCTAAGAGAGCTGCACAAGCTGCCAATGAAGAAGAACGAAAAAGGGCAGAACAAGCGCTCGCTGATCTCACAACAGCTCGTGGAGGTGCCGAACTCTTAAATCTGCAGACAAACGCAAAACGTATCGTACGCCGTATCAAAGGATTACGAACGTTACTCACCTCAGCGAGAGCTGCTGACAAAGTAACCGTAGAATCGCAACTTCAAGCGTTGTTAGACCAACTGGAAGATATTAACGCAAAGATCAAAAAGAAAGGTGGAGAGGAAATAAATGAATCTACAGAGGTATAAAAACCATGAACCGAGCGACTATTAAACAAAACGTGGAACAGAACCTTGCTTCCAACAGAGCGTTACTGACTCAACTCAAAGCAGAATTAGGAGAAGATATCTACACCCGTCTCCTTGCTTCCCTTCCAGAACAGAAACGGAGGTTCCTGCAATGACCCTTGACTCTGCAGCGACCAAAGTAGTGAACTTATATGGCTTTCTGGCAGAACTACAAGACAGATTCAACCAAGATCCTGATGCCGCATTAAAGTTATTCCTCGACAACAAAGGAACAATCTTGGAAACCCTGAAACATAACGATCGGGTTGCCGCTTTCTTCTTAGAACGAGTCAATTTCGAAGAAGTAAAGAATTTTCACAACCGTAAAAAAGCCATCCTCACTTTTGCCACAGAAATTCCTTCTCTCACCTCTCCTCAACAATTACAGCAGCGCACGGAAGCGTTCCTTGCGTTCATCAAAGATGAAGCGTTCACGCAAAAGATTCGTCATCTTCTCGCCGGCATTGCCAAATATCCGGAAGAACTGAAATGGATGCAGCAACTGGAAATACAGCTTGCTACGTTAGAACAACAGTGGAATGACCCTAATGCCCATCCCGCAGAACAAACCTCGGCAATGTTCAAAGCATTACATACTGAAATCCCCGAACGCCTGCGCACGGAATTTAACGATCCCCCCATGGCTCAATACATTGAAGAGTACCTGAACCATAACGAGGAACACTTCCAGCCCATTCCCCGTCCCGGGCCATTAAAAGTCCTCCTGATCCGTATCATCGAAGCCCTGCAGAGGCCGGAAATGCAGCAGGGACGATTCGTGCAGGCAAAGACCGCACTGCTACAAGAAATAACACGAGAACAGGCAGAATTACAGAAACATCAAGTTAAAGTAATTGACAGTATCAAATCAAACACGCAGCGACTCCTTCAACAGTTAGAAGTAGTGATGGGTGATTTGTACGAACAAGCGGCAGCGGAAGGAAACCTTGCCGGGTTATACGTTTCGTTACTTGCCCTCCTTGCCGATAAAATCCATATCAACGCCGCCATCCTGCAGGAACTGCAAGTCAACCCCGATGATGCCACTGCAGAACCGCGCGTGGCTTCATATCTGGAACAATATCTTACATTGGTAAAAGAAACAGATAAACTGCTTGGCCATATCAAAACCATGGGAAAAGTCGTGGTGAACAGAGAAGAATTAGGAAAGAAGTCATTAAAGAGGATAAAAGTATAACTCTACAAAGAAGATAAAAGAAAGTATAACCATAAACAAACATGAACAAACAAACAATAATGATTTGTATGGTACTTTTTCTGTTAATAGTTCCCTCTGTCATAGCCGCCCCGTTTGATTTCCTCAACAACATCCGCGTGGGCAGTACGGGCTTTGGGGCTTATGACCGGCATAAAGACATCCTCGATTTTGGTATCTTCTTTATCTTGTTCTTAGCGGTAACATGGCTCTCCATCCGCTCGTTCTATTCAGAGAAAGAACAACGAAATCCCGCGCTGGCTATTGCCATCGTTGTAGCGATCGCTTTGGCCATCGCCGCATTAAAAGCAGGATTAAGTCCTTCGTTTGCGGGCCCATTTATGAAATACGTCCTGTTCTTTCTGGGAGTGGTGTTGCTGTACTTGATATTTGTCAAACTCTTCCACGTGGAAACTGCCGGAGGAAGGATCCTCGTCTTTATTCTCGCTCTTCTCTTGTTATGGCTGTTATTCAACCTTGCCAACTTTAGTTTTGAACGATCACGGATCGATCTTCCTAGTGGAGGAGGGGCATGGGAAAAAACCAAAGACTTCTTTCGCGGACTGACAAAAGCCCCTACGAGGACTATCAGTGTAGAAGGAGAAGAAGAGGGTGAAGAAGTAGAACTGGAAGAAAAGCAAAAAGAAGGGCCGAGTATTGCTGACCAAGCCAGCAAGAAAGCAAGCGACATCTGGAGTTCTATCACTGGTTTCTTCAAAAAGAAATGCGAATCAGACGCTGAATGCAATGGTGGCAGTTGTAAAGTGAGTACAGATGGTAAAACAAAATCATGCGTAGAATGTACGTCTGATACGCAGTGTAAAGACAACAAAGTATGTGACTTAAAAGAAAATGAATGTGTTGAAGGGACTCAAGAGAAAACAGAAGAAACGAAACTAGAGGAAGAAGAAAAATGTACCACCAATGAAGACTGTTCTTCCGACCAGTATTGTGATACTGCTACGAAAATATGTGTGGTCAATACCATAACTAAAACTGGATGTACCACAGATAATGAATGTAGTGATACAGAAACATGTGATACCGCAACAAAGACATGTGTGCCAATACCTGCCGCTCCCACTAAAAAAGAATGTACTACCTCTCGTGAATGCCCTCCAGAAAAACCAGCTTGTAATTCTGGTGAGTGCATGGAAGGTGAGTGTGGTACAGAGTTAATCTGTCTTCCTGAAAAACCCATTTGTATCTGGGAAAACGCAGAAAAAACAAAAACAACATGTGTTCAGTGTATAAAAAACGAAAACTGCCCTTCCGGTTCAATTTGTGATAGTAAAACGTCTACTTGTATCAGTAGTCAGCCAACACAAATTAAACCAGAGGAAATAGAGGGATACACGCTCTATCCCACATTCGATTTACGTGGACCAGCCATTTTTACTGCCACCTCTTATGCAGAATGTGCCAGTCAATGTAATGGAATGGATGAATGTGCCGCTTTTGTCTGGGTAAGAACAGACAATAAATGCTATGGCAAAAACACTAAAATAGTACGAGAAAATATCCCTCAAAATCCAAACACAGATTTGTATAAAAAGCAAACAGGATTCTTTCATTCTTTAGCCCAGAATGGGGGTACAATTGGTTTAATTGCCGGAGGCGTACTTCTCCTCTTTGTCTTAGTGGTTATAGGACGATCAGTATATAACAGAAGAGCTGGCGGAAACAGTTCATACAGAAATAAAGCAGAGTTCACGGCAGAACTCCGCACTACACTCCATGATCTTGAACAAGAAGTAGGAAACCACATGACAGACCAGTTTGAGCTCTATGACCGGTTCCTCAACAATTTAAAAAGAGGTGGCTCATGACGAGAGATGTGGGAAGTCTTCATCCTTCCGAAGCGTTAAAGCTTCAGGCGTTGTTTGAGTTAGATGAATATGAGTTATGGGCACGGTACGACGCGTACGCAGCAGAACTAAACAGGAGCGGATTGCACTCTGCAGACATGTTTGTAGGGTTTATTTTAGAGTTCAGAAATTGGCATGAGAAGATGATTGCCATCCTCCAGAAACTCTACGTCCTCCTCCAGGATAAATATGCCAAAGAATCAAAACATGACTTTACATCAAATCTCGCAGAGATTGAAAGTCTGCTCCATCAGCTGGAAGGAAAAGAAGAGATCAGTGATTTTAAATATAGGTTGGAACATCTTTACACGCAACTATCTAGAGTTTAGATGTAGATAATCTTAAATGATAATAACATTAATAAACCTCTTCCTCTTTTTATAACTTTATGAATATCAATAGAACAGCGATAACACGCATTGCACAAAAGCACCATCTTCGTCTTCTTGTTCTTTTTGGCTCCCATGCCACGGGGAAAACTCACCCCAAAAGCGATATTGACTTTGCGTTTTATGCTTTACATCCGGTGAATGAACAACAATTGTACGATGATCTTGCCGCCCTCTTCAAACGTGAAGACATAGATGTCCTAAATCTCGTTACTACCCACAATCACTACCTCCGCTTTAAGATACTTCATACAGGAAAAGTGGTGTATGAAGAAAAATACGGTGTATACGACCGCATGAAAGGGGAAAGTTATTTTGATTACATCGATTTCAGGAAATATTATGATCTTCATGATAAGCTTCTTAGCCAGAGAATCGCTGGGATGAGCATCTAACATGGATAAAACACTCTTACAGCAAAAACTTGAACTTCTTGCAGATCTCTTGGAAAAAATAAAACAGATTTTGCTGGAACACGACAAAAATCAAAAATTGCAAGAATTCCTCCTCTACGCCGCTGAAAAAAAAGCAGAAGAGATTGTAGAATTAGCCGTTACTATTAACCAAGAAATTCTGGGAAGTAAAGGCAAAATTGCGTTGAGTTATTATGAAACATTTAGCCATCTTTCACGATTCTCTCTGTTTACAGAAGAAGAGCTAAGACAGCTTGCCAGCACTGCTGGTTTCCGTAACCGTCTTGCCCATGAGTATCTCGAAATAGATCGCCACATTGCTCTTCGTACCATGAAAAACATGATGCCTTTATATTCTCTGTATCTTCAAAGAATTAAAAAATTCAGCTCAAAGTGATAACTTTAATAAACCTCATTATTTTTATGGAGTATAATGGCAGAACAACAGGGTGGTAAGTCTGGATTCACGCGATTTCTGATATGGTTCTTCATAATACTCTTACTCCTCTACCTCCTTCTCGGACCGATCTTTAACATTGTCTCCCGCTGGAAACAGACAGACAAATGGTCCTTTGAAGGATCTGACCTCAACCCCATATCTTCGGTAAAATCAATCTCAAAAATCACAGAAACATTTACCGGCAAGTCCTGTAAAACGAATGATGATTGTACCACAGAAGAGGGAAAACCAAACTGCGTGGAAAATAAATGCTGGGAATGCGGAACGGATGAACAATGTGCTGGCAACACTAAAGGAACCATCTGTTTAGAGAAAGAATGTGTGCAGTGTGGAACCGTCAAAGACTGTCCAGAAGGCAACTTTGCCTGTGATGACAATAAATGTGTGGTGTGTACGGAAGACGAACAGTGTGTAGAAAACAACAAAGGAAAAGCCTGCGTGGAAAACAAATGCGTTCTTTGCGATGATGATGAAGATTGTGGAGCAGGCTCAGTATGTACCAATAAAAATACCTGCGTAGAATGCATTAAAGATTCTGATTGCAAGGACAAGCCAGATAATAAAAAATGTCTCTCTGACAAAAACATCTGCGCACAATGCCGCACCGACAGTGACTGCGGTGGGGGGGCATGTATTCTCACCGACAACACCTGTAAAGAATGCCGTGACAATACACAATGTAAAGATGGTTTTGAATGTGAAAACAACAAGTGTGAAGAAACTACGTTTCATTCTTTTGGAGGTTGGAAGACCATTGGCATTGGAGCGGGTCTTCTCATTGCGGGCATTGTTCTCTTCTTTAAATTTGGAAGAACTGGCGGAAAAAGTTCTAGAACACCTCGTCACGAAGCTGCCCCTGCCGCTCCCTCGCGTGCAAGAGAGGAGGAGTACTGATGACAGAGCTCAGCGCCTTTGCCGAAAAAGAAATTTTATCATTCAACCTCCTTTCCAAACTCTCAGAGGAACAGATTAAAAGAAGATGCTCTGCGTACAGCACGGAATTGCAAAAGAAAAGCCTGCAGCCTCTCTCGTATGCCCTTACTGCCATCGAATACAAACACTGGCTGGAGCAGGCAGAACAATGGTTTAACGCAGTAGGAAAGTATTATTCACATCATGATATTATCACACAACTCATTAAAACCATCCGTCTGGGCGTCACACAAAACGTTCAGGCAAAACAAACGCTGGATCAGTACGCTCTCCTCGTCAAACTCGTCGCCATTTCCGATCAGGGCCATCATCTTCTTCAGAACCAGAACCTAAGCGTATTCACTTGTATGATCTGCCATCAGGTATTTACCGATGTGCTGAATATGCCGCAGATTCCGGGTTGTACTTCACAGCAACAGAAAGCAGCGTAAAACACAAAGACAACCCAAAAATTAATGAAAGACACAGGTAATGCCCATTAACAGTATGTCTTTCAAACTTTAGTTGAGGAAATACACTCTGCGAAACTATTGTCGTCAACTAAATCATAGAAACATTTAAATAGAAAGAAACGTAAAACAAAAGTATGACCACTGAAGTTAAAACAGCTCATGATGATTTGGAGACATACCAAAAGCGTATCGAATTACTGATAGGTGCCCGTTTCTCTGAGTCCAAAAACATACAATCTGCAGTGGAAACACAAGACAACATCCGGAAAAAAATCGGCGCTTGGGAAGGCACAAAAGAGATCCGACGATGGCGTCAGCAGAATTAAAATCTGTGATAGACTCTTCTGTAATCATAAAATGGTTCTGTGAGGAAGAAGATACCCCAAAAGCATTAGCCCTGCGAGAAAATTATTGTCAAGGTAACGCGGAAATAGTCTTCCCTGATTTATCTCTCTATGAAGTTGCTAACGCTCTCAGGCACAATAAATCCATTACAGAAAACGATGTTAAAATAGCTGTGGAAAGCCTCATTAAGATGAATGTAGAAATTGTCGTCCCTACTATGGATGTGATGAAATCAGCGATTAACTTTGCTTTCCGCTACAATATTACGGTATACGATGCTTATTTCCTCGCTCTTGCACAAACTTTACGATTCACGTTGATTACTGCTGATGAATCATTCTATACCAAAGTTAAAAGCATTCCTTTTGTCACATTACTAAAAGACATCTAACCAAAAATTGTACTTTGCTTATAAATTTTCCAAATACTTCAAGAATTTATCGTACTCCTGCAATTCTACTTCAAAGGACTGAATCCATTTAATCGTCTCACCCACTTCCTGCACTAACGCCGCAGTATCCTTGCGCAATTGATCAAATAATGGTTGGTTGGGCTTTTTCTCATACACCTCTAACTTTGTCTCCAACTTCTCCAGATTATCACGCATCGTTCCCGTAGTCCGGGATAATTCTTTTGCAAAATAACTGAGGGCAATATGCATCCCCTGTTTCAACTTCTCTAAAGAAACTCTAAGATTAGCCGGAAGAACCGCTTCTAACTCTTCAATATCTTTCTCTAAATCAATTTGATTGATGCGCCGCTCCGTCCGCCCGATGCGGGTGCGGAATAAGCGTATAGCTGCTTTAATATCTTGTTTAGACTGCCGGGGATTCTTTGCTATATCGATCTGCAACTTGAGAAGATCTTCTTTCTCCTCCTGAAGATACTTGTATTCCGCCGCAGCCTGACCGATAGCTTTTACCGCATCCTCACGTAAATCTTTAACTTTTCTTCCCATGTAACCACACTCTTCCTGTACACCTGAAAAACGTTCCCGTTAATAAATTTAACCTTTAAAAATGGTATGACATAATCAAATATACTTCAGTAACCAAAACTGTTATTTACAAAAACTATCACAAAATATTTATAACTATCACTACTTTTTATTAGTAATAATGACAAATTAAAAGCTTAGGCTCTACCCCTATCTAAACAAAATGACGAATGAAATGCAAATAAAACCTGGCTTTGAGCCTATATATTGGTTACGAGAAGTGAATTATGACCAATGGGGTGTACATAAACGCTTTGGGAAAATCGTGAAAATAGTTTCGGGAACTGTTCTCTATGGTTGGCCTCTCTTCGATGATGTGGCTATTATTCCCAAAACAGAAGTAAGAACTCCCACTCTTAGGACAACAATAAAGAGTGAGAGCGGAACATCAGTCAAAATGGATTGGGAGTTCTCTTTTAGAGTAACAAATGCTCGTAAGTTCATGGAAGAGGCGCCAGTGTTGTATCAATCGTACACCATTACAGACGCGGTGAGAATCATCAAAGAAGTTATAAGAGATTATGAGGAAGATAATTTGTTACAGAAACTTTACAGACAACTGGAAGACGAAGTTACATTAAAAATATCCCCACAATCAAGAGCTATGGGATGGAAACAAAATTGTGGTTAATGGATGTAGAAATTTTGCCAAACTCAAAATAAGTAGACACAGATCAAAATAAATATGGCAATAAAAACGTTCTTACGTTGATCTTTCATGTCCCCACAACACATTTTAAGCGGTAATTCCATACCCTCTTCGACACGCAAAAGATTTATAAATACCCTGCCTTCCTGAGCTTAACATGACAAATATCCTCAGAGTCAATCCCCAGAATCTTATCGTAAAAGCGGCAGATGAGCTCAAAAAACAAAAACTCGTTCAGCCATTGCCCTGGTCAAAATTCGTTAAAACGGGCGCCCATCGGGAACGCCTGCCCGATGATCAAGATTGGTGGTACACTCGTGCTGCAGCAATTTTACGCAGCGTGGCAAAACTTGGCCCTGTGGGAACACAAAAATTACGCACGAAATTTGGCGGGAAAAAAATGCGCGGTTATAAACCCGCAGAATTCGCTAAAGGTTCTGGCTCCATTATCCGCAAAATCATGCAGCAACTAGAATCCGCTGGTCTTATCGCACAAGCATCCAAAGGCGTACATAAAGGCCGCATCCTCAGTGCTAAAGGAACTTCTTTCTTAGATAAAATCGCTATCGACATCGCAAAACAAGCACACAAAGAAAAAGCACAATAACATGGCAACATTCAAATCACCAGCTAAAAAGAAACGTCTTATCAAAAAAGCGTCGCAGACCAAATGGGCCCCATTTTGGACCGTCTTTAAAGTATACGGCAAAGGGCGACGCGTTCATCCATCCCGCCACACCGAAGTCAAACGAAGCTGGCGAAGGACAACCATCAAAGCATAAATGCATAAATCTGTATAAATTAAACCATGGCAAAAGCACAACCTAAAACTCTGGAACGGACATATAATATTCCCCTTCGTAAAGAATACATGAAAGCCCCCCGCTGGAAGCGCACAAAGAAAGCGGTCAATGCCATTCGTGAATTCCTCATCAAACACATGAAATCACCCACCGTTAAGCTGGGAAAAGAACTCAACCTGAAAATGTGGCAGCATGGCATCCGCAATCCTCCTCATCATATTAAAGTTACTGCCCTCAAAGATGAAAAAGGCATCGTGATGGCCAACCTCTTTGGGGTAGAAGCGCCGAAAAAAAAACAAAAGACTGCAGTAAAAGAAAAACAGAAAGAAGAAGCAAAACAGGAACAAGCACCGGCAGAAACAGCAGAAGAGAAACCTGCTCAGAAAATAAAAGCAGAAAAACAAGAATAATTATTGAGAGAACTTTGCCAAAATGTTGCAACAGCAACATAAGAAAGCAATGCTTTCTGTAAACAGGAATTTCACAAAGTTTTCTTTAAACATTCTTTGAGGATACTTTTTTAAACAGCGTAGATTCTTGTCAGGGCATGACACAGATATTCATCAAAAAAGACGTCACCGGTTCCTTCGGCAAGCCGCCTGAACAACGCACTGTAGAAGAGCTTCTGCAATGCAGTATCATTAACATCGACAAACCGAAAGGGCCAACATCTCATCAGGTTTCTGATTACGTCAAAAGAATCCTCCATACCAAAAAAGCCGGCCATTCCGGCACGCTTGATCCCGGCGTAACCGGCGTACAGCCTGTCGCTATCGGCAGAGCGACACGAATTACTCAACACCTTCTCACTGCTCCTAAAGAATATATCTGCCTGATGCACCTGCATAAAGACTTCCCGGAACAGGCCATTCAGCAGGCTGTGCAGAAATTCATTGGAAAGATTAAACAACTTCCCCCCATTAAAAGCGCTGTCAAGCGGCAGATACGGGAACGGGAGATTTATGAGCTGGAAATTCTGGAAATCAAAGGACGAGAAGTCCTCTACCGCGTTAAATGCCAGGCAGGAACGTATATAAGGAAGCTGTGTCATGATCTTGGCCAGACACTTGGAGGAGGCGCCCACATGGTTGAACTACGTCGCACTCAGGCTGGCCCTTTTACGGAACGTGATACGTTAGTAACTCTCAACGCATTATATGATGGCTATCACTTCCATACTCAGGAACAGAACTCTAAACTTCTCATGCACTGCCTGCAGCCTATTGAGAACGCCATTTCACTCTTTTCCAAATGCTGGATTCTCGATACCACCATTCAAAGCGTTACTCATGGCAGAGATGTAGCCCTTCCCGGCATTAGTAAATGTGAAAACTTTCACAAAGGAGAGACCGTTGCCGTGATGACGTTAAATAATGAACTGGTAGCCATGGGAGAGGCATTGCTCTCGGCAGAAGAAGTAGATAAATTAGAGAAAGGTCTTGCCATAAAAGTAGAGAAAGTGTTTATGGAACAATTATAACAACTCACTTCACCTCAATGACCATCCCTTCCCATCCCGGATTAGCTAACTGCGTCTTGCCAATATGATCCACCGCTCCTACGGTTTCGTGTAAATGCCCGGAAATCACCACCCTCGGCGTAATACGCTCAATAAATTTACGATAATCTTTATTCCCCACATGGCCCATGGGTAATGCATCTAATGTTGTCCCATATGCTGGCCCATGAGTCATGAAAATAATCTTTTTCCCATTATACATCCCATACCACTCCCGGGCAATCTTCCTAAACTGGACATCCTCCGTCGTAAACCCGCCGCCACCATATCCACAGAGAATATAATCACCCACTTTGATTGCTTTCTGATGCACACTCACACAATAGGGATATTCTTTAACGATACTTTCAAACTTATCACCCTCTTCATGGTTTCCGGGAATGACATACATTTTCTTCCCCAGTTCATTAAACAGACGCAATACATATTTCATGCCCCGGCCAAACGAAGAAAAATCACCGACACATAGTACAAAATCAATATCCGGCCTCTTGGCTCGTTCTACTAATTCCAGAATAAACTTCTTCTGTTCATGCACGTCCGAAAATGCCAGAAATTTCATTCCTAGAACTATGCCACAATGGGTCCTTCTACTTCTACTTCTTCCTCATCCGCTGCATTTTCCTCTTCCAGAGGTTCTTCCACAGATGGTTCTTCGCTCTCCTGCACCTGTAGTATTTCTTCTGCCGGAGGTGGCACTTCTTTCTCTCCCAGCAATTTCATCACACGAATAGAGACATCTTTCACGGGGGTGATTTTTCCCAGTCTCTTGCGCAACATTCCCTGTAATTTCTGCCCCACGATGTCCATAATAACTGCATCATACACAGCGTTGCGCACCTCTTCTGACACCATTGCTTTGAACTGCAGCCGCAACTGTCCCTGCACAGAACGCGGTTCAGAGAATGCTGTTATCATTAATGTCTTAAATAACAATTCTTTCCCATCTTTAGTCACACAGGTAAAATAATCATCTAACCGCTCCGTATCTTTGCGCACTAATCGTTTCACAAAAGAAGGAGTCAATTCATAACCCATAATTGAGGTATGCAGAGCGCTTCCTTCTGTCGCCGTAATTTTAAAGCGGATGTAAGCGTTCTGATCACGCATATTTCCCGTCAAATCACGCAGATTGACCAGTAAAGTTCTTCCTTTTGCCGTATCAGCATGGGTCAAGAATGATTCTCCTAACTCTTTCATCCCAAATAACTTTGGGGCAAGGATTCGAAACCATAACTTCTTCTTTCCTTTGATTCTACTAACCTTTTTTGGATCTTTTGCTTGTTGTGCCATAGTATTGTATTAAGCCCGGATTTGTGATTAAGATACAAGAAAATTTCGCTTGGTTAATAGTCCCGCTTTTTAGGGCGAAATTTTCTGTTCAAGAAAGACGTAATCTTTCTGAACCGGAAAACTTTGTTTTCCGTGTTCCAAAAATCAGAGCAGAGGGATTTTTGTTACCCTATAAGCTCAGCAATGAAGCCTATTTAAAAACTTTTGGTTTTTTTAGTTGAGGATAATAGTTTCTCTTTTCCAAAGAAGAACCAAACTGAAGTGCCGACTCGACCACCGCTTTTCTTTTTAATAGCCCTACTACATTTCCAAGCTGAATAATATCTGGATGAAGGAAGCACTTCTATAAAAAGTTAGTGCTTTACAGGGCTAATATGAAGCACAATTTCCCAAAAAGTTTAAATTTCATAGCAGTTATACCCCTCTCATGTGCCGTATGCTCCTTGCTTTAGGAACTATTGATGCCGCCCCCCTTATCGAGGGCGCTATTCTCATGGCTAAAG
>CAYIBV010000002.1:0-31931 GCA_964361725.1 uncultured Methanosarcinales archaeon
CCTACGACAATCATCCGTTTTGTCTTCATGCTCTCACGTCGTTATGGTAAACGGCGCTCTCACCGTCACTTTCTTCTCTAATAAGGGATTCTCTACAATGACATCAAGGAGATATTCTCCCCGTTCCGCATCTTCCGGTAATTTAAAAAAATTAGAAAATACCACGGTTTCCCGTTCTTTTTCCGTCTGAACGTCAATATGATATGTATTCCGTTCTTCCACTTCCATCACTACATTCCCGGAAGGATTCAATACGCGATAATTCCGTGCCAGCATCACATCACCCTCATACGATGTACTCTCCACTTGAAACAACACGTATACTTCTTCTCCCAAAGAGAACGTACTTTTCTCATCCACACAGCGAAACTGTTCATCCACAAAGCCACAGAACTGAATATGTATAATCTGCAACTCTCCTCCCCGACCAAACGGAATAAACTCTGTATTGAGAATGGAGGTTTCCTCTCCTTGCTCTGCCCGTACCGTCAGGATTCCTTTCTGCACCAATACTAAAATAACCGCACTCGTGAGCACTATCGTTACCAAGAACACCAGCACTTCCACCACCATGCTTCCTTTCTTTTCCCACATCATTTTCATCATCCGTATTACATCCTTATTAAGTAGGACAACACATCCATTCATTAGGATTAGTAATTCCTCGTGCTGTTAACACGCCATTCTCACAGAGATTAGCGACGCATCCAGTATTTCCATTCGACCTCGTTTTTGTATCCTGACATTTATGTGTATTTTTATAGTTACTATCTTTTTCACACGTCGTTACGGGACAACACATCCAATCATTAGGATTACTAACTCCACGCGCCGTTAAGATAGTATTCTCACATAAGTTAGAGACACAATTACTTTTACTACTCCAGCTCGTCGTATCGAGACAGGAATGTGTATTTTTGTATTGAGCATTTGTTTCACACGCCGTTGCACTGGCGCCGTTCACTCCTGCTTGACATTGAGCAGCATGTTGATTGCCCATCTGACCATCAATCTGACATAGATACACAAACACTTTCCCGTATTCAATACCTCCTGTGACATCTCCCCCATACCTTCTTCCATAAAACACATCTAGCAAGCTGCGAATCTGCACTTGATTCTTTCCCACCCCATTACCATCCATCACCAATGCCGCAATCCAATAATACAGCGCCAAAGCATCTGCTAATGTCGTCTGCTGCTGCGTGACAATCACCTGCGCTTTTTGTTCTACTCCTTCATAATTCCCTCGCTCGAAGTCTTCATGCAGATCTTCTGCTAGCAATTGCTGCACATACTGCGCTTGAATAGGAATAGGAACCTGTACTCGCGGCAGTCCTAACGAACTGGTCTGCACGGGTGTCATGGCGCTAAAACAATTTCCTCCGGCATCAGGCTGTAATAATTCTGCAGTCAGATGCACTGTTCCCCGCTGGTTTCGTATTCCGCTTCCTAACGCCGCAAGGGTTTCATAGGAACATACTCCGCTCGCTCCCGACGTTGGAACGGCGCTGCCTAATACCTGCGTAAAACGGAATCCATCAATCGTAAACACCGCAGTATTGATTTCTTCCCGCGTTAAGTCCACACGACCATCAAATGTCAAATAATCATTAGCATCTTTACTGTATCGCGCTCTTCCTTGTTCATCAACACCAGGCTCAACCGTAACCACCACAGGAACTTCCAATTGATACTTCCCGCTTCCTAATACTGTAAAACGGAACGGCAACTGTCGTGATGATACGCTCTGACCACTGCCAGGCCAGCCCACAATCTGCACATCTCCACCATTACCTCCACATCCCGGAGCGCTGCCTGCCACGTTGCGTATCGTTCCCGATCCTACATTACCAATCAGTTCCGGACTAGCCGTTCCCAGATTCAACCGTGGCGAAAATAACCCCTGCACGTTCTCTTCCAGCGGTTTGATAATTTCAATTTTTCCCGTGGCATCCCGTATCTTCAGACAGGCTTTCTGATTTCCCACATTAATGTACGGCTTGATCACTAACGGATCACCAAAGATAAATACATTCGGCTGCTGGCAATTCACAAACTCTTCCCGCGCCTTGTCGTAACATTCCATGTAAGGATATTCAAAGTACGTCTCTCCCCCGCCGAACAAACTGCTGATCTGCGGACAGACAAACTTCCCCGTTTCCGGTCGCACGGAACAGCTCAATACTCCAGGAGGAGAAACATCCTGAATGGAAAAATAAAATATCCCTTCTCCATTCCCTCCATCGTATCCCTGATCAAAGCAATTCTTGGGATCTTCCAGAGGATCAAGCAGGACATGGAATACAACATGATCATACCGATAATTTGCACTGACTCGCTGCGGTGAGGGAATGGGTAGGTCATGCATGTGATGTTTTGTCACCCCGCCAAAGTTCGTTCCCCCTTCCACGAGATGCACACGCTCACCAGAAAATTCCGGCTGCTGCACATTGACACAATCACATCCTTTCCCGCCGCAGGTAGGATCAACACCGGGCTTGTTCAGATCTTCGAATCCAATACATTTCAATTCTGTCCGATATCCCCGCACCCGGCATCCGGGAAATAACACTCCCCCTAATTCATAATTATGCACTGCCGTTCCCCGCACGGGGTCAAATGTCACTAACTCTCTCTCTGCAACAGGAAAGATTACATCCACTTTTGTCGATGCCGCTTGCGCTGCATCCTGAATAAAATCCATGCCCATAGGAAAATCATAGCCGAATGCTGCTAAACACATGGATTCTGCAAATCCTTGGGCACCCGAACGGAAGAAGTTCCTGAACTGGGCATTGCCATAATCACTATTCACTTCCTCCGCGGAAGTTTCAATAGCTTGAGGGATGGCATTGAACGCCGAACCAAAAAATTCCGGCACGCCTGTTTGTGAATAATCTGCCCCCATATCTTTAAGAGATAACGGCGAACACTGGCTTCCTAAATAGGCAATGCCTTTATACACCAATCCACAGACATACTGCGTAAACAATGTCTTGCACAATCCAGCATCCTGAACTCCTGTATGCTTCGCTTCCACGATACACTTCTGCAGCCCAATAAGGGTGCTCTGTAACATATTCAAATGCGCATTGATAGTCGTTAAACACATGGTCTGGAACGATCCCACATATTGATTATGAGGATCAACACGTGCTGATGATTTCTTACTGGTCTCTGTATCCGGCACGAAGTTATCAAGCCCGGCATCTAACCCAAATGCCGCAGAATAATCTCTCCCATCATAATATCTCCATTCTGGATAATACGTTCCTCTGGTCCGCAACGACTCCTCATAGACCCGTGCTTCGCGGTACAACCATTTCTCTGCCACACCATTCTGCGCTTTCATCGCTGTACGCACTCCTTGTGCCAGCAATGTCGGCTTCTGTATCTGTTCACAGACGCATTGATATTTCTTCCCGGAATCTTCATCAATGAAACAATCTCGAGTGTAGCCTGCCTGAATCTTGGTTTGATCAATCGTGGCCTGCCCTTTCCCCTGAAGTGCTACTCGGGAACCGCTCGATAATTCTTCATAACAACTTCCTGCGACAGCTGACGAATCCATCTTTCCATCACTCAATTTGTATCCATCACTGACTCCTTTATAATTTCCTTTGGATTTGCACATCGTATCACAAGAGCGATCCACTGCCGCACATAATTGCCCGGCATTTCCCGGATTCAACACCAGTTGATAGGGCTTGCTCTGTCCGATTCCCAGAACGGGTTTCAACCGCCATATTCCTTTTACTTCTAACTCATCAATGTCTTTCGCACAATTCCCATCAAGATCACCCAGCGTACAGCGATAATAATATGTTCCTTCCGCATCCCGCCAGCAGGAAAATGATCCCTCACCACGATCTTGCTTGGCGCGCACTACTTCTCCATATGCCGGATTCTTTTTCAATTCTTCCTGGCAATTCTCTACTTTCACCAGAGTGTTAGCGCAATTCGTGCTTGCCGTACATTGCAATTGACGTAACTGCACATTATCTACTTCCACTTTTTCTGCTCCCGCCGTCCATCCTGCGGGTACGGAGCGGCAGAGGAAACGGTCACACGTCCATCGATATGTCTTGTCAAAGAACTCTTCCAGACTCCATGCGCTTGCCGTAGCCGGACAGCGTGCTTCCAATGAATCCTTTTCCGGATCAAGAGTATCAATAGTTGCGGGGAATCCACTTTCAGGAGGTATAGTTCCACCTCTATTCTTCAATTCTTTCCAATGGGCAATAGTATCTTTTGTATATAACCCCTGTTGCTGATCAGAGGAAGGACATTTTTTATCTTCTCCCACCACTGCTGCCCGTCTCGTCCACGTCTCAAAATTAGAAATAAAGATGCGATAAAATCTCGTGACCAATTTTGTCAGGAATGATCCCACACATCCCACACCGGTAGCGATCATGGCCGTTTCTAAATACGGCTTGACTTGCTCGATTTGATTGATAGTAGCATTCAATGCCTGCACGCCTTCATTGGCCAAAAAGTCCGGCACTAGATCTTCGCTATCAACAGGAACATCTACAAAATATGCTAAATCCTGACAGAATACTTGCGTCTTGGTTTCACTCCATCCCCCTATTGCTACCCGTTCCTGATAGCTTAACGTAACCCGTAACGGAAATTTCAATTGCCGCTTGCTCACAAAATCATCCCAAGCATTATCTTCTTTCTTCAGGAACTCAGATGCTTTTTGTAATGCCCCCGTCACGTAAAACGCTGTTTTATCTGCATTAGATTGCACGTTCATGCGCGCGGGCAGTAACTGACATCCTAATTTGTAATCATCACTTTCTGCCGTCTCCCGGGTACAGGCTTTGGTAAATTGAGGCGAACTGACAATTTGATACGGTTTATTGCTGAGGGGCACTCCGCCAAATCCAAACACATCACCGCCCATTCCATTGATTCCCCCTACTCCCCCCATTGGTTCTGTAAACGCCACGGCATTGCCTCGATACGTCAGATTAAACACCGCCTGAATAGTTTCTCGTCCATCTTCCATCACACTGGGATTCAGACGGAACGGCGCCTGAAACTGCGCTAAAGGCTCTATGGTAAACGAAAATTCTCCTGCAAAACACGTATTGATGTTCACACTCTTCTCTTCATACCCCACTTTTCCCGTACGGTCTTCAGCAATGACCACTACTTTGTAGGCCTGTCGCTGTTCTTCGGCAAAGCGTTCCGCTGGCGAAACCACAATTTCCTGTAACCCCGCAGGCACTTCTTTAGGACGCAATCGTTGTAAACTGCTTAACACAGAGGGAGGAAATGTCACATCTTCAAATGTAAATTTTCCCTCCGCATCTGCCGTTGCTTTCTGTAAGGCATGATCAAAATCTCTCACTTCACTCGTTCCCCGAAAGACATACAAAAATACTGTCGCTCCTGCTTCGGTCTGACCGCTGACATCAGTCTCTGCCCTGCCCTCAAAATATTCCGTTCCGCTGACAAGAGTAAATTGCACTCTGGGCGGCTGCGAATCAGAAAGAACATGGACTTCCTGTACTGTCTCCCATCCTGCCGCATCACGCGCTACGATACGAATAACGTTATCTCCTTCCTGTAGATCGACTTGTTGATCCACTGCTGTCCCCTGCAATTCTGCAACGGAACGATCATTCACAAACAGCTGAATGGTGCTCTCTTCTGAAATTGTCGCTTTGACCGGCAGTGTTGATTCCGCTACCACTTCTGGCAATGCCCTAAGGGAAATCACGGGTGGCTCTACATCGGCAAATACAGTAGCAGTGAAAGAACCGCTATTTCCTGCAGCATCACGTGCTTCCAACGTAATGGTATTCTCCTCATTCCGCACCAGAACGATATCAGAAAACGAAAACGATCCCAGCTCATCTGCAGTCACCGTGCGTACTATCTGCCCATTCACTGTTAACGATACATCGGCATCTGCTTCCGTTGTTCCGGTAATATCTATCTTTTCTCCCTGCACTCGCGGCGGAATGGTAACATTGATCGTTGGTGCTTCCCGATCCGGAGGCAACGTTGTAAATGAATGAAAACTTCCCCCACGATCATTCACCACTTCATTGCTTTGCACGGTAAAGAAGTACGTCATTTCCGGCAGTAAGTTACGCAAAGTAAAACGATGTTCTTGTTGTGGAATAGCATCGCCGATAGTCTCTAACTGTTCCTGCTGCACGCCATAACTTACGTACCCATCAGCAGGCTGATCTGTTTCCCAGGCAATATCAGCACTAGTCTGCTGAATATTTTCCACCCGTACATTTGAAATCTCCAACGCCATGGCCATGGGAAGAGTCACAACTAAGAACATCATCACGAGGCTCATTCCCTGTCGCGTTGCTTTTCTCATTGCTGTCCTCCCATACGTGGTAATGCTGGTGGTAATGCTGAAACCAATTCAGGCACAGGAACACGTTTACTGTTCTCTTCCAGTGCGGCCATAAATGCAAATAATTCTTCATCACTCCGTTCTGTAGTTGTTACCGTGTGAATGACCATCTCCTCTGCTGTGCTCAAGTCATCCCAATCTGCCGTCCAGTTCCCACGATATCCTCCAATGAGACGTTCTCTTTCAAACACATCTACTTCTAAGCGATATTCAAAATCTGCTCCAGCAAGGAAATCAAGCGTAACTTTACCTAACGCTTTTTCATCGAGCGCTCCTCCTACCAATTGTTCTATATGATGGAATTCTTTCCCCTGCTTAAACGCCCGTAATCGCACTAACACCACATCCTCCGAAAGTAATGGCTTTCCCAAAAGTTTTCCCACACTGCGGAGATCAGTCACATCATGCTGTATCATTTTCACTTTTGTTACCGGAAACGAAAACAACGGCACTAAATACAAATCTGTCGTCGCTCCTTCCTGCGCCGTGACCCGTTTCCAATCCTCTGTATATCCCTGTTTTTCCGCACGCACTATCCCTCCCACACAATAGGGAAAATTTCCCGTCACACCAGCCTGATATCCCGTATTCTGAAAATTAAATGTAGATTCTCCGATATCACAGCGATACTTCAAACACGTATAACTCACCGTCGTTCCGGACAATGGTTCAGAACTGTGTATCCCCTGCTTTTCATTTTCAATCAATTCCCACGTACGCACGGTCATCGGCACACGGCGATTGGCACAGAATTTTTCATCCGTGACAAAATTCAATGGCCGTGATTCTCTCGCCACAACCTCCGATTCACGATTAGGAAGATTCCGCACCAGATGAACAGTAAATGCCGTATGGAATAAATATCCTGTGGTATCATCACGCACGATGACCTGCACGGGATAGACCACATCATACGTAAATTTCCATGTCTGCACGCACAGGAATGATAATAAGTCCGTTCCCCCTACGGAACTGCTCCTCAACCAATTTCCTTCCTGCGGCGTTACCTGAAACAGGAACGGATAGGTATTCTCATAGCGAAACTGCACAGAGACATGAGGCTGAACGAACTCTTCTCCCACATCCCACACGTAATGGTTTTGATAGTACGGAAGATTTTCTGGAAATTCCACAAATTCTGTTCCCTTCACCCGCAATTGCGCGAGATTCACCCGCAACATATCCTGTACCGTCCTCTTCACGTCATGAACGCTCCATTCTTTTCGTGTACATCCCATCGCCACTCCCGCAAGAGGCACATTCGGATGCTCTAACGCCAGTAAATCTTGGGTGATATCTTCCACTTTCATCTCACGGAGTTCTGCATCCACGATACGCACAGCCGTGTCATACACATTCTTCAGTTTAATAGCTGACTGTGCATCGTGATTGATCAACTCAGCCACAACCTCTCCGCTTTTCGTGCGTACTTCTACCTCCCAGCGCACGGTAAACATAATTTTTTCTTTCAGAATACTGGTCGTTGCTTCTATGTCGCTCTTTTCCATGAAATCATACTCTCGGGAAAAAGACTCATCTGCCTGCAGACAGCCACGAAGATTCTGTTCTATATACACATTGATCTCTTCACTCATCTGTTCAAGCGAGGGAATGTTTCTCTCTTCTCCCTGCGCCCAGTACGGGACGACCTGAAATGGCGAAACCCGCAGATGCCTGCTTCCATCCCGTTCTACATCCGGAGGAACATCAATATATCCGGCCTGCACCCCCATCTTCTGCACTGCTTTCTCACCCATCTGCTCTATGCAGGAACGAATGCTTGTCTCCACTTTCCCTTTCTCTGTGGGGATGATTTCATCCGGACTAAACTGCAGGATTTCCTGCCGGGTAAGGACGACTAAGACAAGCACTAACAACAACACAATCCCCAGAATAATAAACACCGTCACCTGCCCTTGGATAGTACGTGGAAGAAACCCCTTTCTATCAGAAATCAAGCTACTTAAAGCACTCCTCCACCTCTTTTTGTACATCGCAGAAAGTATACTTACTTAATTTATAAAGGTTGTTGTTAGGTGAGCTTAAAATAGAGAGGGAAAAAGGTGGGAGATCATTCCCTTTTAAAAGAAAATGGCAAGAAAAGCAACTATTTTATATGTAACGCTTTCATGATTAAATCCAGCTTTTGGTTTATCTGACCTAATTCGCTTTTTGAATCTGGGAATGGTTTATTATCCTGGCGGGATGATTCGTACGTATCATTTTTGTTAAAACAATTACTGCAATATACTGGTTTGCCTTCTCGTGGCCTAAAAGGAACTTCACAGCGTCCAGCACATTTGGCACAGGTTGCCGAGTATTTTTTCTTTTCAACCGAGTCTCTGTCCTCATATCTATCTCTTCCGCCAAATCGGGGAGAGTCTCTACTAAACCGGGGACTGTCATCACGCGATCTCTCAGAACTTCTGTTGGTATCGTTTCGATTAAATTTTTTCATGGGGGATATCATTTTAATGTACTGAAAGACCGTGTCTTTCATGTATTGGAAATGCGTTATTATTTTGACTAATTAACGCATTTCTCTATACAAACAGAGACCTATTTATAAATTCATGTCCTGAATTTACTCATTAATTTGATTATGGAACAATGACAGTTCTTACCAGCAGATTGTTAAAACAGATTATTCTAAGAATTGTGTATAAAAGATGCAGTGCTGGTTATGCAATTGAGCAACAAACGGGAGCAAAAGCACCGCAACAAAGTGAGGAGCACAAGCGTATGACTGAGGGACCCCATCATCAAAATATTTTTATTAAATCAATAAAAGCAAGAATAATTAAAACAATGCCAATAAAATTAAAAATAACACCGACTAAATCAGCAGTTCTACTTTTTGTTTTAATAACAGTTGCTGGACCAGTGTATGCATTTGGTGGTTTAATCCAAGAACAGTTTTTGTGATTTTTCCATTCGCCAAGACCAATAAGCAATATCCCAAAAGAAAATAAAATAAGTTGTTTGTAACCCATTGTGTGGGAAGAAATATAGAAAAAATAAGAAGTAATCCCCCTAAATAAACAAAGACCATATACCAAGCATCTATTTCTAACGACTTGAAAAAATTAGTCATCTTATGTGCTATAATTTATTTTCATAACTTTGTTTTATCAGAGTCAATGCATAAGATATATCTTCAACATGGACTACTTTGAAAACAGAATCCCCTGTTGCCCAATGCCCCACTTCAGAGCAATCTTCGGTAATATTTTTTGGATCATTTAGTTCTTTCTTTGAAATATCAATATATATTTTGAGAGCATTCGCTTGAATAACAGCTTCTATAAAATTCCTATCCAAAGCAAAGGCGATATAATGTTTTTTTACTTTTTCTTGTATTTGTTCGTCAATTTTCAATATTTCTTCTCTTAACTTATTAAATAACTCTTTTATTCGCTGAGACTTATCAGAAAAGTGGTCTGCATAGGAATATTCTTTAAAAACTATTTTTGTTTGTTTTCTCTGAATCTCTTTTTTAACAGCTTTTGGTAAATTTATCCTTTCAATATGCAAAACATTTTCTTCATAAAGAGTGTATCTCCAAAGTTCAATATTTTCGGAAATTCTATTTACAGCATATTTATCATACTCATTATAAGATTGAGCAACTAAAATAAGTCTTGGTTCATCCCAATTGATTTTTACGCTTTTACCGAGTTTATTCTGAACTAGCATTTCAAAGTCGCCTTTGTGGTCAACAAGCCAGTCTAGATAAAACAAACCCTGATTTATGACATTGTCTTTCTCGCTTTCTTTATATTCAATTATAGTGGGAGAATTGTTCTCGTCTATTCCAAGAGTATCGATTCTACCACCATGTGTTGTTGAGAATTCTGAAGCGAGAAATTTTATTCCAAATATTTCTTCGAGATTGTTTTCAAATAGTGTTTGCAATTCTTTTTCATTCCGAAACTTATTTATCTTGCTTTTTGTAACTTTTCTATCTCTTACTATAAAAATTGCCATATTGGTAAGTCAAATGTGGTATTCTTAATAAGTTTTTGCTTTTAAAGTACTGAAGTGGGCTTTGAGTAACATATCAGTGAACAACAGTTATTCTTTCTATTAATATAAAACCAAGTACTACAAAAATTTCTCTACCCAATATAACTCGCTTCTTTGTGTTTTGCTTTCGCTCCCGCCTGCGTGACATCTCCCCGTTCCGCCATCATTTCCTTCGAGCGTTTCAGGAGCTGCTTCTCCACTTCAATAATCTCTTTGCTCATTTTATCCAAATTCAACCCGAAATGGAATTTCTGCTCTAACACACGAATAATTTCTTTCGCCCCTTTAATGCCCAGATACATGGGATGTCCAAACGTTTCTGCCAATAATGCCACTCCTTTGACTCCACGCTTCTTTCCCAATCCCAGCAATAACCCAGACACTCCCACAATCGGTCCCACCACACCAAAAATATCTTTTTCCACCTGCAATTCTTTGGTCACATACTCTTTCATCAACGTGGCATTATTTCCCGTGCAGAACACCCGTGGCTTTTCCGGAATGTGCTGCAATCCAATGCCCCCGGTGGTTATCACTTCGGAACATTGAAACTGCTTCACTATCTTCAATATTTCATCACAGAACGTATAACAACTCTCTTCATCGATGGGTTGAATATCTCCCGTCAAAATCAACAGATCACGTTTTGTCCCATTTCCTTTCTTGTAATACATCTCCAGCTTGGGCATATCCACCAAATTACTTTCATTCACGAATACGGAATGGGGAAATTTATAACAAAAGAACGAATATAACTTTTCTGCTTTCAATTCCTCAATGAGAAAATCAGTGGTAATCTTTCCCACATTCCCGATACCAGGAAGCCCTTCGATACAGAGGGGGACATTCAATTTTGGTAACGTTTTTATTTCCTGGATGATTTCCCACTCTGGTTTCATAGCATTAATAGAAAGTTCTGCTCTTTATATAGTTTTGGAAAAGAAAATATTTTCTGAAAAACATAACTTGTTCAAAAGTAAAAATCCCAATCACAGCAAAGCTGTGGGGCATTCAATAACAATGAAGCAAGGGATTTTTACTCTTGAAAATGGGTCGCAGTAGAACTGCGGGGTATTGACCCATTTTCATTGAATAAAAAATGCGGAGGAAGGGACTTTCAGAGCGTTTACCCTCTTGGATATTTCGTGCCGTTTCACACCGTGAAATGGCACTTGACTGCTTCCCAGGGTAGCGACGCTGCTTTTGAACCCTCGCATCCACTCCTCACCTATAGGTGAGCCTTTTTCCCGAGGCTTTTCCTAAAAGGCTCTAAGGAACAAGGCATTTGCTGATCATATACCATCCTCAACCTTGCGCATTTGACCAGGCTCTGCCACCTCCGCATGAACATACTCAGAAAGGTGATTATTTATTAACTTTTGCCTTACTCACCCATTCATTCCCTTCCACAAAAAATCTCCACTGTAAATCCAAAGCATCTTTAATTCCAATCCGTGAACTCGTCCCTATTTTCGAGACGAAAAATCCATCATCATACACTTTCACTTTTTTTCCTAACTTGAGACCATTAAATCTGGTATTAATATCCAATGCCTGGCATAACTTTCCTGGCCCAGAACAAAGATTGGTTAACTTCTGCGTTTTCCGACGTTGCTTCATCTCTTTGATCCCTTGTAAAGGTTCTACCGCCCGAATCAGCACCGCCCCCGGCTTTCCCTTCTCAGTTGTAAAATTAACACAATAGTACATTCCGTAAATCAGATAAACATAAACATGCCCATGTGTATCATACATCAACGCACTTCTCTCCGTTCGTGTATAGGCATGAGAAGCAGGATCGGTTCCATACGCTTCTGTTTCCACAATTCTTGCCATACAACCATTGATGGAAATTATTTTACCCAGAAGTTCTTTGGCTACTATAATTGTGTCACGGGTGAAAAATGAGGAAGGAAGTAGCTTCATGGGTGTTTTTTCTTCACCCCATACAGCTGTTTAAAATACTTTTCTTCGATAAAAACATATTTTTTCAATTCTTTCATCATTTTTTCTACATCTAATAAGACCCAGCCATCACCGTGCTGAAACTGCCAGATGACTTCGTCAATGAAATATTGCCAGTCAAACTGTTTATCTTGAGAAACAATGAGCTGAATATCACGAAAGTCATTCTCTCTGTCTGTTACTGCTTTTAATAGAACAAGATGCTCCTTCCTTAAAACTTTTACAATCAGAGTTTGCGTATCTTTATATTCACGAACAGCAAACAAGTCCTCTTTCATTCTGGGACTCAGTATGGTCCGGAAGATTTTACGTACAAAAAGATCAAACCTTCCTTCATCTCTTTTGAACATCAGTGGACAATGAGGATCGCGTAGCTTTTCAGGGATATAAATAGTTATCGGGCTTGTTTCAAAGTATCCTAACTGCTTCAGGATGCGAATAAACTCATTTCGTTCTTCCGACATTTCAAAAAGAAGGTCGACATCTTTGGTCTCATCTTTATATCCATAGTACATCATGGCGTTTCCTCCAAAGGCATAAATGACCAAATCACGCTGAAGCTTTTTGCTAATAAGCGTAAAGAGGTCATTCTGATCTGTATATGTAATCATGCTCCCACTTTCTGTAAATCTCCTATTCTAAAAGGTATTGGTACTTTCCAGCGATGTTCAATGGGATTAAATATTTCTTCTGTAGTAGTGTCATGCTCATTAAAAAAGAACAGCTTGCGAATCATTTTATTTTTTTTGTATTTCTCCGGCATTTGTCTCACTTTAAAAAATAATTTTGCTACTTCATATAATGCTCCTACTTTTTGCCAATTCCCTTTTTTCTGTGCGTTTTGGTACAACTTTGGCCAATTAGTAACATGATTAAACAATCGCAGGGTTGCGACTATAATTCGGAAACTTTTGGTTTCAATAGCATCTACAATCACATCTTCCACCGTATATTTCCCCTGCACTTGATGATCATACCAAGAATTAAGCTTGAAATGAGGGTTGTATTTATTGAGAATATCCCACATGCCGGATACCCGAGGCAATTGCTTGCGCATAGTGATTTTGTATAACCGTTTGCGCCGTCCTCCCCCAGAAACAGTCATATGCTGTTGCTTCTTAAGCTTAACCAGAAGGTTTAATGCTGACTGCTTAGTTATCTTCAGCGTATCCGCTACTGTTTCTACCGTGTGCAATCCTTCTAGTACTTGTAGCTGTTCAGTGCGGTTCATAATATTATCTTAACATAACTATTATTTAAATCTTTCTATCTTTAGAGTATATTAAAAGGAAATGTACTAGCCATTTTGAATGATAGCAAACTCAGATAATTGACGAACAAGTGCCACAACACTTTATCTCACCACACTCCCAATCAAATACCCCGCCAGCGCCGCACAAAAACCAACCAGCACCACTTCCATCCCAGAACGAAGCCAATGGCGAAACGTATAACATGCTTTCACCATCCCTAACAGGAATAAACCCACTAACGTAATGCTCAATGGTGGGACGATTCCACCTTTTCCATCAAACAGAAAGAGGGCGCTCAAAGGGATTGCCGCCCCGATAATCACGGAAAGACCCATGACGAAAGAAGACTTCACCAGACTTTTATGTCTGGAATATTCTTTTCCATACTTTCGCTCCTGTGATCTCACCTGAAAATATTCCTTCTCCGATTTTATGGAGAGATAATTCCCTGCAGACATGGAAATGGCTTGAGCGATCATCGTCGCTAATCCCGCCAGAATAATAAGATTGGTAGAAGCCATCCCCTGAATCATCCCGATAACTAACCCCAGATTTCCGATCGCTCCATCTTCTACCCCAAAGATAATCTCCCTGATATTTTTTCCCCAGAGATCTTCACGTCTTCTCTTCATTGAACACCACCACACAACTCCCTTCCATACATTGAATTTCCCCCTGTCCGCAGTCCAGCGTTCCCGGAGCGCAGTCCATCGTGCAAATTGCTTCAGTACAATCAGGCGCATACTGAGAATTAACTGCCTCTGTGGCATGACAGCACGCTGCAGGAACACAATCAGAAGAGGAAATACATTGTTTTTCCAGAGGTATGGAAGGAGAACAGGAGATAATGAAAATTACACTTAAAAAAAACAATATCATCCACTCTTTTTTCATATCATAAGAAAAAGAAAAGAATTATTTAAAGGTTTGGGAAAGCTTTATTGGGCTTCCCCAGGAGCAGCATAGGGGGGGCCGCACATACCATCCACACAATATAAGTCTCTGATACATTCGCGTTGGTCATCACAAGGTTCTCCTAGACCCCCTCGATACCTTTCTGAGCAAACTCTGCGTTCACCATAATCATCAAATGAGCAAATACCTGAGGCACATTCAAAATGATTAGCACAGCGAGCACCTAGTGGCTGGTTTGGTTCTTCGCAGACACTTCGGCCTTCTTCTTCATTTGCCCCACAAATTGCCGGAGAACATTCTTTATTCCAGTTACATATGTCCCCAAGATTATTAGGCTCTTCGCACACAAGATGATAACTATTATTATAGCCGCATATATTGGAAGCACATTCTCTATCTGCGAGACAGGGAGAACCGAGAGCAGCTAAACACACTCCTTCTTGACATTGTTGATTCGCAGGACATCCCACAGCAGGAATAACCGTATTCCCCGGACAACCGACACCGGCAGTACAGGCAGTAGCAGCCACGGGATTACAAGGTAGTACACATTGCCCATTAGAACAAGATTCTCCCGCTTCACACTGCGTGCGGCAATATTCATACCCTAGTTTTCCTCCTTCTCGACAGCGATAGGTCAATGCGTTTCTCCCCACACATTTGGCACCATAATTTCTTGTCTCTCTTTGTGTTGTCTTTCCTTTTGCTTTTACGGTGATAGATCCATCATCATTAGAAATACAGGAATCTACACGAATGGTTCGACAGCCGCGATTAATGGCTTGTCCAGCTATGGCACCCGTTTCTTCTTCGCCCAGCAATTCTTCAGGAGCTTCCTCGGCAGCAGTGTCTGAAGCGGTTTCAGGAACTTCTTTCGGCGTACAACTCACCACCAGAACTACCGCTAATAACAGTAACAATAACACCAGTAATTTCTTCATGACCATCACCTTCTTTTTTATTATTTTCAGAGAGAGAGAGAACTTTATAAATGTGTGTTACCCCCCCCCACTCGTGAAAAGAGAAAAATATACTCACTTGCCCACTTTTTGCAAAACAGCTTTTTGGTTACTGAGTGGTAACGTAGAGAACCACATGAATTTTTTAAAAACCATCACCCAAACTCTTTCTCATATCCTAACCTTTCATTGATCTCCCCGCGTAAATTCTCCCCGATTAATTTCTTCACTTCCTCTTTCTTATAATTCCCCAATAACCATGACAATTTCACCAACGCGGTGTTTCCTAACATATCTTTTCCTGGAATGACTCCCAGCGCTAGCAAATCCCGCCCTTTATCATACACATTCAAATTAACCCCACCATACAAACACTGGGTGGTCATGACCACAACACACCCAGAATCGATAATCTTCTTAATAGCCGGATACATCTTTTTGTGAATCGCACATTCGGGATTCGGCACTTGCCCAGGAGTATGTCCCAATCCTGTTCCTTCAATAATTAATCCTTTATATCCTTTAAAAAACTCAAACTGTTCCGGAAACATATTCACATGGATTTTCAATAACCCCACTTTCTCTTCCATCTTCGGTTTGAGAATCAGTTTGTCAGCCCGTCGAGTATACTCTTTGCGGAGAAACGTAATGGCGCGGTCAGCATAATTAATCCTTGCCAGAGGAGTATCATTCACTGCTTTAAACGCATCCCTCCGGGAAGAATGCAATTTATATGTCTTACATGCTGGCAGAATAACACAACTCTTGTCATCAGACTGCTCATGCATGCACATGGCCACTCCCCCAAAATCAGCTTTTGTCACAAATTCTGCCGCGCAGATTAAATTCATCCCCGCATCACTGCTTCCCCGATCAGAAGACCGTTGGGCTCCCACTAAGATAATGGGCACGGGACTTTTTTCCACCACAAACGATAAAGCCGCCGCTCCTACCGCTAAATTGTCCGTTCCCATACCAATAATAATACCATTCACTCCTTTCTTCACATATTTCTCAATAGCTTTAGCAATCAATCCCATATGGGCAAACCGCAAGTCATCACTCCACATCTGCGAAACTAACTCGGACTGAATGTTAGCAATCTCTTCCAGTTCAGGAAACATCCTCAGCAACTCCTCCGGACTAAACGCTGTCGCTACCCCTCCTGTACGATAATCAGCCTTAGAGGCAATCGTTCCTCCTGTGTGTAGAATGGCAATAGTAGGCAGTTCTTTTCGTACCGCAACAGCTTTTCCCTCAAGTTTCTTTCCTTTCCCTTTTTCCAGAACTGTCATCTTTGTTATTTCTTTCTTCTCAAATCCCACATTATAGCCATTATCCAATTTCAGAAGGACAACATTCTTTTCAAAGCTCGGTATAAGAATTCCCTCCTCTTTCCCTCTTTTCGTTACAATAGTAACTCTATCGCCTGCTTCCGCCATGTTCTTCCAGAAGACGTACAGAGTTTATATAAGTTTTGATGGAATGAGGGAGTCCCATAATTCCGACTCTGTAGAAAAAGTCCGCCCTGAGCATAAGGTCGAGCCCATTCTAATGGAACAGCAGGTGCGAAAGGGGTCGCCCCCTACGGGGATGAGCACAATACAGGTAAAATTTGAGGGGTGAGAAGCTCGTGGCGGTCGAGCAAAGCGAGATTTTCTACAGAGCCCATCAGTAGTGGGTGGTTTGGAGTTAGATATTTTAAAAACTAACACTCCTATCATACGCTACCTTATTCAAATTCCAAACAAATACTGCTTTCTTCCCTTCTTTTGTCCTTCCAACAAAATGTCCAGGAAGTTCTATCTTCTGTCCCACTTCTACCCTATTTGGATTTTGGATACCATTATAATATGCAAATATCTTATAATTTAGTCCATTACCGGTCAAGTTCTCTACTAAACCAAAGAGTGTATCACCTTTTCCAACGGTTAATTTTGGAATATATCCTGCACTTTCAGGTGTCCAATCGGAATAGCACTCCACTCCGTTGCACGTCAGCGCCTCCGTCTTCACCGGCGCAACAAGCAACGCCAGTCCGGTCAATCCTGCAGAAATCATTCGTGCCATATGATGAAAAATACGTTACTTCTTTTTAAATATTCTGGTGTTCAGGCTTAGTAGAAAAAGTCGCCGCCTAGGCCAAGAGGCGAGGCAAGAACTACCATTGCCTGCATCTATTGGTAGGTGCTCCCTCACGAATCTGACAGCAAGAGGAGCACGTGTCGAGCGGCCAAGGTGACTTTTTTGAGACTTTCTACAGAGACCATAATTCCAAAAACCTTATATACCCAAAACTTCCAAATCCAATATAATGGCACAAGACTACAAAGTAAAAGACCTCTCCCTCGCCGAGTGGGGACGGAAAGAAATCATCATCGCAGAAAAAGAAATGCCGGGATTAATTGCCCTGCGTGAAAAGTACGCTAAACAAAAGCCTTTGATGGGAGCAAGAATCATGGGCTCATTGCATATGACTATTCAAACTGCCGTTCTCATCGAAACTCTCACCCAACTCGGTGCAGAAGTGCGCTGGGCGTCCTGTAACATCTTCTCCACGCAAGATCATGCTGCTGCTGCCATCGCCAAAGCAGGCATTCCCGTCTTTGCCTGGAAAGGCGAATCGCTGAAAGACTACTGGTGGTGCACGAAGCAAGCCCTCACATTCAAAAACAACAAAGGACCTACGTTGATTGTAGATGATGGAGGAGATGCCACATTATTGATCCATAAAGGAGTTGAGATCGAACATCATCCCCACCTCCTTCAACAAGACCACAGCAACGAGAGTGAAGATTTCCGGGAATTGATGGCTTTATTAAAAGAAACTTATGCCGAAGACCAGCAGCGATGGACAACGATGGTAAAAGAAATCAAAGGAGTTTCCGAAGAAACTACCACGGGAGTGCATCGCTTATACCAAATGCTTCAGGAAAATACTCTTCTTTTTCCCGCTATCAATGTGAACGACTCCGTCACTAAATCAAAATTTGATAACCTCTACGGCTGTCGGGAATCATTGGTTGATGGCATCAAACGCGCCACAGATGTGATGTTAGCAGGAAAAGTTGCCGTCGTCGCAGGATATGGAGACGTGGGAAAAGGCTGTGCACAATCATTACGTGGCTATGGCTGCCGGGTGATCATCACGGAAATTGATCCCATCAATGCCCTTCAGGCTGCTATGGAAGGATATGAAGTAAAAAAGATGGACGAAGCATCCAAAGAAGGAGACCTCTTCATCACCGCTACAGGCTGTAGGGATATTATTGTTGACCGTCATTTCAATAGCATGAAAGATCAGGCCATTGTATGTAACATCGGCCATTTTGATTTAGAAATTGACATGGATTGGTTAGACAAAAAGTCTGGAGCAAAAAAAGAAAACATCAAACCCCAGTATGATAAATACATATTTCCCCATGGAAAAGAAATATACCTCCTTGCCGAAGGACGTCTTGTCAATCTGGGCTGTGCTACTGGCCATCCTTCGTTTGTGATGAGTTCTTCATTTACGAATCAAGTACTCGCCCAATTAGAATTATGGACAAAAAAACACAGTTTAGGCGTCTACGTCCTTCCCAAGAAACTGGATGAAGAGGTTGCCAGACTTCATTTGCAAAAACTCGGCGTGCACATTGATACTCTCACAGACAAACAGGCTGCTTATCTCAACATCTCAAAAGACGGCCCCTACAAAGCAGAACAGTATCGCTATTAACGAGAATGATCGAGCGACTTATCATAGAATTACAGAAACCAGAAGCATATCCTCATAAGACCACCTCTATTAAAGTTGTCCAGACCCATATCTCTGTGGTTTTTCTTACCGGCGAATTTGCCTACAAGATCTGCAAACCCGTCAAACTCTCTTTTCTTGATTTCTCCACATTAGAAAAGCGCAAGCACTGCTGCGAACAGGAAGTGGCATTCAATTCCCTCCTCTCTCCAGAATTATATATGGGTGTTACGGAAATCAGAGAGCATAACAACATCATTGCCATCGACGGAACACAGGGAGACATTATCGAATACGCTATCAAGATGAAACAATTCAGTCAAAACATGATTCTCAGCAGACTCCTTCTCAGAAACAAAGTGCCGGAACATATCATCAGGGAATTAACACAAAAAATAATGGAATTTCATCGCCACGCCCCCTGCTCCCCTGAAATCACCCGCTGGGGAAACTGGGAATCTATTTCTCAGAACTGGCATGATCTCTTCACCACCACGTTAAAATATAAACCCCATCTCCTCTCTGAAAAAAATTACACTCTTATCAAAAACAAGATAGATACATTTCTCACAGAGAATAAAGACCTCTTTGAACAACGCATGGCAGATGGAAAAATAAAACATTGTCATGGTGATCTTCATCCCGGAAATATCACCCTGCAAGGCGAAAACATTCTCATCTTTGATGGCATTGTCTTTAATGAACAATTTTCCTCCTGCGATGTGCTTTCTGATCTTTCCTTCCTGCTCATGGATTTAGAATTTTACAACAAACCTCAGTTTTCCCTTCTTGTGGAGAGAGAATACTTCCAGCACAATCCGCAGGACAACATCCCTGATCTTCTCCTCTTTTACAAATGTCATAAAGCGTTTGTGCGCGGCATGGTAAACGGCATAATGACTGAAGACAACAATATTCCCGCGTCAAAACAAACACTGGCGAAACGACGATCACGACGATACTTCAAGCTCGCCAGAATATACGCCGAGAATCTCTAATCTCCTCGTACTTTTTCCAATGCTATGCGAATCTCTTCTTCAGGTGTAAGAGCAGAAGTTTTTCTTTCCTGTGCAGAAAGACTTTGTCCTTCTTGCGTCATGGGCCGTGGCACGTTCTTTGACTCAAAGATTTTTTCTATAACTGGTTTCACAACAACCGCTTTCTTCTCTTCTTTCACTGCCTCCCCAGCATATCTGACATTCCACATCTTATCTTTAATCTTAGAAGCAATGCCATCCAAGTCATACGTAGGCTGTTTTGCTTCCCAAATCATCCCTTTCAATGAATCTTCTGGAAACCTCGGAAAGACAGAAACACTTAATCGTCCCTCGGAGTAATCATCTGTCCTTCCGGAGCGAAGAAGAATATTTGTCCCCTGCGCTTTTAATCCTTCAAATAACAGGCTCGCTATCATAGATGCCGTAGCAAATACATGCACGCTGTCCTCCGACGACAATTTTGCAATATCTCTCTCCTCTGCTTTGGGATAGATATCCACCTGTCCCGCCACTGCTCCTTGTGCCGGCAGTAGGCATATCAATTTTTCATCTTCATACAATACTGTTCCACTGCTGTACACTTTCTCAAGAAAAGCAGGCTGTTCCCCCGCTCCCTGATGCCACGGCGCTGGATTCTTGGTAAAATGATCATTCATAAACAACGGCAGGTTGTATGCCAAAATACTCTTCTGTTCTTCTTTAGTTATAGTTCCTTTCTTCAGCAGGAAGTTAAAGAAGCCATCTCCCTCATCACGCGGCATGAAATGCATCATGACATGAGGCGCTTGCTGTCCCGCGACACCCCCACTCGCAATAAATACGTTCAGCCCTAATGTCACCATCGCACTTTTCATCGCTTTTGCCATAGATGGCACGAGCCAGAAAAAATGGCGAAACTCATCCGCAGGAACATAGGGAAGAATAGGATAATGCTCTTTCAGTATGAATAAGGTATGACCTTTCACTGCGGGATAAATGTCAAGCAAAGCCATGGTCGCAGAATCTTCAAACACCACTTTGCCCTGCATTTCTTTAGATACAATTTTACAGAACACGCAATTCTTTTTCTGTTCCGCCAGTTGTGCTTTCAATTCGGGTGTGAGTTGCATACAGGGATAAAATTACATTCTTTTTAAAAACTATTTGTAATTTGATGAAAAAAAGTAACTCTTACTTCTCTTTGCCCTTCTTCCCCATCATCATATTTTATGTCTTTTCGTACAATCTCTTCTGAATATTCTCCGCCTTGCCCACAAGCTCTCGCCAGACAAGCTCTGGAACATTCGACTGTACTCTGTATCTGTCAATATACGAAGAAAGAGCGTTGATATGAAATACCCGCTTCCAGCCAAGATCATCTTCCCGCTGACTATAGGGATGCATGGAAACAGGCGCTCGCTTCAGCCCCTGCAACATATGATAGCCATACCGCGTGTGTTGTGACGTAAGCACCTGTGCAACATTATTGAGAATCTTTTTTATATCAAAATCAGAACTGAGGATAGCAACATCTTTATTCTCTGCCAAAGAAGTATAGAGAGCAGCGGCGGCCAGATGCTCGTCTGCATGAGCCACTCTTTTTATCCTGCTTCCATGAAAAGGATCAGAAAGATACACTACTCCATGTAAAGGAGCGGTCTTTACCAAAGCTTGTGTTTGCTCTGTGACCAGTACCGTAAGATCCACCATTGATTGATAAAGCTCTTTCTGTGCGGGCGTGAAAAGTTGCACTGCGCTGAATGTATCGCCTGCCGCCTGCACCAAACTGGTAAATAATTCTCTCTTGGTAGCGCTTAACTTATACTTGCTTTCCCGCCCTCTTCTTTTATTTATTGAAGACAGATGAGTGAACTGCTGTTCCATCCATTGGAGATGGTCATTAAGAATATTCCAATAGTTCTTATATTCCTCCAAGTTTTGTACTGTTGTCTTCACCCGCGGATCAGAGATAATCATTTTCACAGCGATAAGGCTGTTTTTTTCCCGCTCGATGCTTGCCCATTTGAGTTGGCTATAATTACGCTGTTCGTATAATTCTTCCGTAAATTGAGCATTAGTAGAATCAAGTACGTTTGTATCAACGAGGATGACCTGCACTTTACAGGAAAGAATATCCAGGAAAGGATCCCGCGCTCCCAATGCCTGAGGCGGTGACAGGACGGCCGGCTGATTCGGGAACAGATTCTCAAACGTCAATTCATCAATACCTTCTGCATCCCGCAAAAGTTCCAGCAGTCCAGACTTAGTGCGAACAAACTCTCCCGTTGAGCGTACTAAATTTTGTAGTGTCATATAAATGTAAACTCCCCTCAGCTACCAGAACATCATTTCTTACTATAGTAACTGACATTAATATTTAGGCAACAATTCAGTTATTATATACGAAAGACATAAACTATTTGTATAAAAATTTATGTCTTTCGGTATACTTTTTCACTTCTTCTTACTCTTTTCCACTGACTTCGTCAGCTTCAGTTTCTTAATCAGTTCTTTATACCTATTTCTAATCGTTACTTCTGTAACTCCCGCTACATCCGCTACTTCCCTCTGCGTTCTTTTCTCTCCATGGATCAACGATGCTACATATAACGCCGCCGCAGCAATGCCCGTCGGTCCTCGTCCGGAGGTCAATTCAATATCCCGCGCCATTTCCAGAATCTCTACTGATTTCGACTGCGTTTCTGCCGTCAACTTCAATGCCGAGGCAAAGCGCGGGATGTAATCAGCGGGATTGCTGGGTTTAATGCTGATCTCAAGCTCCCTAGTCACAAAACGATACGTCCGCCCGATTTCCTTCTTCTCAATACCCGATGCTTCTCCCATCTCATCCAACGTACGGGGCACTTCATGCCGTCTGCACGCTGCATATAACGCTCCTGCTACCACTGATTCCATACTTCGTCCACGGACAAGACCTTTTTGCACTGCTAACCGATAAATCGCCGCTGCTTCTTCTTCTACTGATTTGGGCAATTTTAAGAATGAACTGACCCGTTTCAGCTCCGCCAACGCTACTTTTAAGTTCCGTTCAATGGCCGTGCTGATACGAATGTTCCATTTACGTAAGCGGAAAAATTTATCTCTCTCCCGATCAGAACCAAGCTTATAAAAATCAGAGGTTGTTCCCACTTCTGTGCCTAATCCCATGTCAAAATGCGTCTGGCTGGATGGTGCCCCCGTCCTTCGCCGGCTGCTTTCATCGCCATCTTCACCAAAATCACGCCATTCCTGCGTAAAATCTACCATACGGTCTTCAATGACCAACCCGCAATCCCGACAGATAGTTTCTCCTTTCTCTGCATCACGGTAAATATTTCGACTGGCACATTCCGGACATTCTTTAATAGTTTTCCTAATCATCCTATAGGCCTCAAGAACTTCAACCACCAACAGATTTAAATATGATCTGGCTTAACCTTTTATAAATCTTTCGCTCAAAATTGACAGAAACATTTATAAATCATCAAAAAATCCCTACAGCATGCAAAAAAGAGGTCAGTTAGGATTAATTGAATTCAAATATTTCATGATGGGCATGATTATCGGAGTTGTCGCTGGTCTAGTGCTAGTACTTCTGGGCACAAAACAAATTCTGCCGTTTACCATACCTTTAGTGTGCGGATAACACCATATTCTTTACTAAGTCATGAAAATGCAGGGTCGAGAAAGCACCTCCCCCACGACTCCCGTACCAGAGCACGACGAACAATAGTTAACGCTGTTCCTCCAGAAGCCCAGTCGGAACTAGAAAGAATGATTCGAGAACGAGGATTTTCCGGCTCTATCTCTTATTGTACTGATATTGTTTTCTCTCACTAGATGAACTATACCACACCAGAATAGAAAACATTATTAACCCTTCTCACATCCGCAACGCATCACAAAAGAGGTTGAAAACTATGGATATCGAACAAATTCAAAAAATAAACGAAATGGCCCTTAATTTAATGCGTCAGGGCTTGGCGCAAGACCGTGCTGATGCTGTCGTGCAGGCAGAACGATTCTTCAAAAATCAGGACTCTTCTGATTATTCTTCCATACGTAAGACGTTGGATGAAGTGCAACAGGACCGGCAGCCGCCGCAAGCCGCAGTAGTAACCCAGGTTGATCTCTCGCAAGAGAAAATTAAAGAGATTCTGGAGCTAAATGCCTCATTTATGGTCAAGAAATTCAAAGAATTTCAGGAGCGCGTAGATTCTGTGGAAAAAGAAATGTCTACCCTCCGTGCCAAAGTAGATAATGCCCGTATGACCGCAGAACAATCTGCCGCAAGACAACAACAGCCAGCGCAGCAACAGACACAGGCCCGAGGAATGTCCTCTTCCGGCGGCAGTTCCGGTAGTAACCCCGCCCCCTCTCATCCCCGCTCGGGAAACTACTCAGAAGCAGATGTTTCTATCGAGAAATTCTTTTACATGGGCCACAAGAAATAAACCTCATTTTCTTTTTCTTCTATTTTGGGGTCAACATATATACTGCAGTATATAAATATTTAAAAAAGAAGTAACTACTTTTAAATAAAAACTATTGGGGTGAGCACCATTAACACAATTAACACAAAATACCTTACAGGACTCTTTATACTTTTGCTTGTAGTAGCGACCGCTCATGCCGCCGTTGAAATTACTGTAGATAACGTTATTCTAAATACAGATTATAATAAATTCAACTCAAAAGACCTTACCCGCATCCGCGAAAGCGCTACCATCACGCTCCGAAACACCGGCGCGGAAGCTGTCACGGTTAAAACCGCCATTACCGGCCTGCCTCAGGATTATACTGCAGAAAACCTCTCTGACGTTCAAGTTCCCGCCAACGGCACGACAGATATGACCTTCTCCATTAACATCCCCCATAAAGAAAGCTCTGGTGATCGCGCTATTGGAACAATTGCTGTACGTGATGCCAGTAATGTAGAACTCGATCACGCTACTATTACTCAGCGCACGAAGTCTATGCTTGAACTCAGTGATATAAAAGCAGAGTACACCAATGAAAAAGGCGAATCACAAAGCGATGACTTTGACCGCGATGATGAGATTAAACTGAAAGAAGGCGTAAAGCCCGGCACGGAAGTCAAATTCACATTCAAGATCAAAAACCTTTTTGACCGCAATTACGATGATGACTTTAACTCTTTAGAAGACATCGAGCTTACCATGGAACCTGTCGATGACGACTTGTTTGGGAGCGATGCAGAAACCGACTACTCTTTTGATGATTTAGAAGCCAACGAACGGGGAGAACAAACCATCACTTTTCATATTGCCGACGATGTTGACCCAGACGATTATACTATTGAACTAACTTTGGAAGGAGAAGACGGGAAAAGCGCACTCCATAAACTGGAGAAAGACTTAAAGATAGAAGTCAAGCGCGGCAGAAATGATGTGCGCATCAGCAAAGCCCAGCTTCAGCCGGAAAAAATAACCACTTGTACAGCCCAATTCCAGCTTGATGTTCAGCTTAGAAATCAAGGAACAAAGCAGCAAGACTTTACAGGACTAACTATTGTCAACGAAGAATTAGGAATCAATGAAAACATCCAGGACATCAAATTAGAATCTTTCTCAGAAAGTGATGATACTTTTGAAAGAGTGTTTACTTTCCCTGTCGATCAGAAAAAGATCAAAGTCAAAACCTATCCTTTAGATATTACTGCCTACATCAAAAAAACAGAACAAATTGATATAGAAAAAGTAAATCTTGTGGTAGAGAAATGTCCCACTGCAGAACAACCTAAAGAACAGCCTGCTGCCCCCGCCAAGAAAGAGCAGCCGGTAAATCAAAATCAAACTACAGAACAGCTGCAACCTTCCCAGGCCGGAAAACAGGACACTGCCCCGGCGCAACCATCCTCTACAACGACTACGCCATCAACGATTGCTCCAGTCCTTAAGACCATTGAACAGCCCTATACAATAGAAGACATTTTGCTGGGCGTAATCATTGTCGTGGGCATATTCATCTTAGCGATGATCGTCATCTTTTTTGTCATACTGATAAAGTAAAATAATAATGATAAAATATAAAGTAAATAAAATAATGATGATAAAGTAAATAGTGAGGTTATACCAAAATGAAATATAAAAACATCCTAAACGTTTTTTTTATAGTGGCAGCACTGTTGATTACTATTGGCTCTGCCTTAGCCGCAGATGGTGATCTAGACCTGAATGCCTCAGAAACAACCATCACGATTAACGGCCTTGCTATCACAAACTTCTCTGAAGACCCCGCCATAGAACAGCCTGTTGTCAATGTCAGTCCAGGAGATGTGGTAACTGTTGATATTGAATACACTAACGAATTGGATAATATTCTTATTGGTAATGTCGTAATCGAAGCAGTTTCTGATATTAACCCTGATTTTATAAATTATACCGCAGAGAAATGGGCCTTGCTCCCGGCAACTCCTACTTCTCACCAATTTCAGTTTACTGTTCCTTACACTGTCATTACAGGCTTTGACCTCACTATCACCATCAGCGATGAGGATGAAGAGGGGATAGAATACGAAGACACCCAAACTATCACACTTACACTGGTACGAAATGCTCAGGACATTCACATCAATGAAGTTACTGCTGCTGACGATAACTTAACCTGTACCAGAGCAACGGATATAAGAATCGAAGCGACCAACAACGGGGAAAATGACGTGCAGCCGGAAGCATGGATCTTTGACGCTCAAGCCACCATGGATGCTGACGGAAATTTTGACCGCGCTCCTGAATTTGGCAGTTACGACTTTGGCAATGCTATTGCCCCAGGCAACGAACGACAGGAAACTATTGATAACGTTAACTTCAGTTCCCTCAGTGCTGGAACACATAATATATATGTGTACACTGTTAGCCCCTTCTTCTGGCGGGGAGCAGATGCGGGATTTGAAGTTCATGAAAATATTGTCCCCTTAACGGTTGGTTCCTGTTTGAACACTTCTGAAATTGAGGAAGAGTTCACATTCAACAAGAACAGCAACAACAACAAAGTGATAGATCTTCTTGACACAGATAATAATGAAGATGAAGATCTTCATTATCCCTACATTAATGAAGACAGAGATTATGGAGATTCCCTTTTGTTTTCTGTGACAGGACAGACCAACAAAGATTTGGTAAGCTGTTCTGTCAATGAAGACGACGATTCCACATTAACGTGCACGGCCCCTTCCCAAGACAGTGTAGGAGAATCGATTGTTAATGTCACCATGACTTATCTTGATGGCGATGTCATTCTTACAGAAATAACTGAACCATTTACTGTTTCCGTCACCGAAGCTCTGGAACTTCGCAACATCCGCATCAACGGCTTAACGGAAGCGCAATTGGAAGAACAAGACTTGGAGGTAAGACCATTACAGGATATTGTCGTTACGTTTACCGTGAGAAATGAATTGGCTGAACCAGTAACCGGTATCCAAGTTACTCTGGAAGACACTGATGCGAACGATGGATTCCAGTTCATCTTTGATGAAGATGTTAACCTTCACCTCAACGCTCATCAGGAATCAGCAACACAAACCATCACAGTAACTCTCCCTGTAAATATTCCGGAAGGAGATTATGACCTTTCACTGGTTGCGGAAGGAGAAACATTGGATGATCAAGTACAAACTGACTCTTTTGACTTCCAGATGGAAATTGAGCCCCTGGCCTCTGAAATCATCCTTGCTGCTGAAGTGGCAGAGGAAGAGCAAGAACTCACCTGCGAAGCAGAAACTACCATCAATGCAGAATATTCTAATACGGGATCAGTAGATGAAGATGACCTTGTCTTTCAGGTGAAAGAACGAAATGTAGTCATCTATGATTCCCGAGAAGCAAACAACGGGCAGTTCCTTCTCCTGGCGCAAGGACAGACCCAGCAACAACAGATCAGCATTCCTGTCCGGGGACAGGGCAATCATGCCTACACCATAGAATTATTGTACAACTTTGACGCTGCCGGAGAAGTTCCTGCCAGCAGAGCTGCTCCACAAACCGTTCATGTAACAAAGAACGGCTGCATTGTCTCTTTTAGCCCAGAAGAAGAGCTTCTTCTCTCTGACGAAGGCGTTCCTTTAGACTTTTCCGTAGAATTAGGAGAAGGAGGAGATGCTGATCTCTTAACATGGTTTGTAAACGATGAGATCATACAGCAGGGAGGAAATTTATACACTCTTCAACAGCAGGAAGCCGCTCCTTACAATGTTAATGTTGTATACAATGAAGACGAAGACGAAAGCAATACATGGGACGTTATCATTTCCAACATCCCTCTATCATTCTCGGGAAGCTTGCAAACAAACGTCCCTGACGATGCTACTGATGACGACCTGTTTGCCTTTGAAGATTTCACCATCCAGAACCAGTTCGGACAGATCCACTTCCTTGAACCAGTAGATATCCGTTCCCTCGTTGATCTTGATGATGTTGTGCGCATCGGATCAGGATTCGTCTCCGTGGATAGTGAATTTGCATCCCATTTAGATGTTCCTGCCCGTATTACTTTAAACAACTTCCCACAGGGAAGAACATTTATCTATCAATATGAAGCCTTCGGCAACCCTGCACAACTGCAGGGAAGGCAACGCTGTGAAGCGCCTCAATGTCAGGTCGTGAGCCATAATAACACCGTTCTCGTCTTTGACGTGCAAGGATTTTCAACATACCAAGCCGTGAATGAACGGGAAGTAAGTATGGAAGTCATTCCCGCTGAACTTAATTTCAATGACGTCACTCGGGGACAGAATACAAACACCACATTTGTCCTGCGCAACGCCGGAACACTCAACCCCATGACAGGGATTACTGTTGACGTTTCTGCCATTGCCGCTAAGTACAACGTACAAGTACAAAATGTTCCCAGTGAACTTCAAGCCGGACAAGAACAAACTGTGACCGTGCTCGTCACCATTCCTCAAGATGAAAACGCCGGTAAGCATACCATTGGCAGTCTCAAAATTGACAGCGCCGAAACAGCAGAAACAGTTGTTCCGCTGTTTGTAACACCTAAATCGTTCCTGAAGATTGAAAGCATCAAGATTAACGGAAAAACGGGTGGAGAGCTTGAACCCGATAACAAAGAGAACAAAATTGAAGTGAAAGTCAAAAATGAATACACCAAAGATATGGATGACGTGGTAGTAACAGTTAAGATTCTTAATGTAGACAGCGATGATCTGGAAGAAGAATCCGACAGCTTCGAACTGAAAAACGGCAAGAGTGAAGAAACAACGTTAACGTTTGACCTCACTGGAGAAACGCTGGAAGAAGACGACTACACTCTTGAGATTACGGTAGAAAGTGAAGCAGACGATGGCTCTGAACATCAAGCATCTGAATCCAAGACCGTGAAGGTGCAACGAGAGCGGCACAAAGTAGCATTGAAGCGTGTTGCTGCCTCCGCCACCACATTGCAATGCCTACGGCAAACAACGATAGACGTTGACGTAGAGAACGTAGGAAAGAGCGACGAAGATGATGTAGAAATCCGTGTCCGCAATGGTGCGTTAAACCTAAACGAGGTACGAAAAGACATCAGCGTTGACAAATACTCTGACAGCGACAATGATTACCAATCCACGTTCAGCATTGACTTTGAAAAAGCACAGCCGGGAAGTTATCCCGTAACAATCGAAGTTCTTGCTGATAGCAAAGTAACAGATACAGAAACGGTGACTGTCGTCGTGGAAGAATGCTTAACCACAAAACGCCTGGAAGAGACAACCAAAGTACAGGCTCAGGCCGCAAATGAACTGACTAAACAATTACAGGAACAGTTAAAAGCACGGCAAGCCCAGCCCGTGCCGCAGAAACCAGTGGTAACAGCAACGTTCCGGGAAAGCAACACCTACCTCCTGCTCTTAGGCGTGTTAATCGTATTCATTTTTATCGCCATGGTGTTAGGATTAGCAGTGTTAGTGTTGAAAAGGAAATAAAAATAATTCTTTTCTCTTTTTTATTTTAATTTTATTTCTACTTTAATTTACTCTATTTTTTCACTTTAATTTCTCTTGTACAACTTTTTCAAATTTTTCTATCCCCTGAAAAATAACAGTAAACTTTCTATTAATATATTCCACAAGCCATTCTGTACTTCCAGTATAGACCACTTTGCCATCTATCATAAACGGCATTTCCATGATTTCTCCCCCTCGCATTTCCACTATGATCTTATTTGTTGTACTCAACAGATAGCTCTTCTTGTATATTCTTTGCGCTATCTCCAGCAACTCCTCTGCAGCATTCATATCTTTGCATGCCACATGGAGGATAAATCCCTCCAGACGCAGCCAAAGCGCTCCCTGCTGCATCGGCACGTCTAAAAAATCAGCAGAGATCACATCATGGCTCACTCTCAGCCACTCCGTCTCATTCTTCTTGCCAGATCCACCCCAAAAGTAAACTCTTCCTGAGCAGGAAGAAGTGGTATAATAGCGCTCTTTTGAATTGATCAACGTGATAAGAGGAATGATTTTCTCATCAAGAGAGCCTTTTTTACTCTTATCCTGCTTCGCTAAGAACGTTTTCTTTTCGTTGGGGAAAGGCATAACTTTTAGTGAGAAGAATAACAGTTAATAAATTTTTGGACAAAATAAACCAAAACATTTATCAAATAACCCATTTGTGCAAAATAACCATGCGCCCAATCATTAAGATCCTCATTGAACATAAGAGCGGAAAGAAATATCCCGTCAAAACTCTTGAAGAAGACTTTCATACCTCCTCCGGGATCATCACCGCAAAAGATATGCAATCCACAAAAACAACCCTAACTTCTTCCAAAGGAGAAAAGTTTATTCTTATAGATCCTACGTTTGCGGATCTCTGGGAACAGCTGCAGCGCGGTCCGCAAGTGCTCATCCAGAAAGACATCGGATTGATTATAGTTAAAACAGGGGTTAATCAAAACTCTCTTGTTGTCGACGCCGGAGGTGGATCAGGATCGTTATGCCTATCTCTCGCCAATGTCTGTAAAGAAATAACCGTGTATGAGACCAACCCGGAACATTATGATATCATTGCAAAGAATGCCCTGCTATTTAATATTAAAAATATTATCCTGAAGCAAGCCAATATCTATCAGGGAATTCCTGAACAAAATGTTGATCTCATTACTCTGGATTTGCCAGAACCATGGCAAGTTACCAAACACGCGGAACAGTCATTGAAAACAGGTGGTTTCCTCGTCGTGTACCTTCCTAACCTCCATCAGGTCAAAACGTTCATCGATTCCACAAACAGAACACAGATTGCTGTGATAGAAACCATTGAACTTCTGGAACGGAAGTGGAAAATTGATGACAAGATCATGCGACCAGAGTTTGAGATGCTGGGACATACGGGATTTCTCACATTTTGCAGGAAGTGGTAACAGATGACAATAAAAATCAAAAAACTGCATCCCCATGCTCTTATTCCCACATACGCTCATCCTCATGACGCCGGCATGGATTTCTTTTCCTGTGAGACCATCACCCTGCTGCCGGGAGAACGAAAACTGATCCCTACAGGCATCGCCATGGCCATCCCTTCCGGATATGTGGGCCTGCTCTGGGACAAGTCCGGCCTCGCGGGAAATTATGGACTAAAGACTATGGGCGGGGTCATTGATTCCGGCTATCGCGGAGAGATTAAAATCGTCGTTCATAACCTTTCCGATAAACCCTATACGTTTGAAACAGGGACAAAGATC
>CAYIBV010000003.1:0-29795 GCA_964361725.1 uncultured Methanosarcinales archaeon
GCGAAATCGCCCTGCTCGCCGATGTTCCGCGCATGGCCACCGTCGACACGAAGAAAATCATCTTTTAAGAGCGGTGGTGAAGTGGGAACTTCTGGAGGCATCAGGCTCTCAGCAACAAGCGCTTCTCGCAGCTTAACGTATTTATCGATGGGAGAAGGATGTGCTGCCGTAAACAGCCAGTAAGGAAAGCGATGTGCCCATGCAAAAGAGTATTCTGGATTCCAGACAAATCGTTGCGAGGTTTGGGGCTGTCCCGCCAGTACTTTGAGGTGGCGTGGAATGGAAAGACCTATTGCCGCTCCGACTCCGGCGCCTAATAATGCCCGTCGTGTCATCATTGTATCGGATCATTACAAAGTACCTTTTATAAACTTTTCCACAAAATAATCACTAATAAGTAAAAACTACTGGTTGGCATACTTCTCTACTCTGTCATCCAGCACATCTAAGCGTACTTTTGCCTGTCTTAACATCTCCCGTGCCTCCTGTCCGGCATGATACCTCTTCTGGCACACTACCCGCACAATCCCGGCATTGATCACCATCTTAGCGCAATTATAACACGGCTCCAGCTTGCAGTATAACGTGCCGCTCTCGATAGAAACCCCATTCCGCGCCGCTAAGGCAATAGCGTTCACTTCCCCATGGGAGGTACGCACACAATGCTGGGAAATCCGTCCATCTTCATGCACAAGCTTCTTCATCTCATGGCCCACTTCATCGCAGTGCGGCAATCCCATGGGCGCTCCTACATACCCTGTAGCCAAAATCCGTTTATCCCGCACGATCACTACTGCTGTCCTCCCCCGATCACAGGTGGCTCGTTTCGACACCGCGTCTACAATACCCATAAAATAATCGTCCCATCCCGGACGTTTTTCCCTCAATTTCCGTTCCAGATCAGAAAGTACTTTATCCGCTTTCTGATATAACTCTTCCAATGTCCCGTCATTGTGGATGATAATGTTCGCTTTCGTAATCACTTTATGCAATTGCTGTTTTGTGGGATCAGCACTCTGCTCTAATTTTTCTTTCTCCATAAATTCTTTGAACGTCTGAGGGTCCTCTTCCCGGTCTCGCAACTTTAGCCACTGGAATCGTTTTTTAGCATCAGCATCTACGCGTATGAAGACAAACTGTTTTTCTTCCTGAAGAGACCGTAATTCTTCCGGATTGCGGATGGAGGTTACTACAATATTCTTTTCCACCTGTAATTTCATCTTTACCCGTACCCGGTCTGCCAGAATACGTGGCCCAAATGTTGCCCGCAATTCATTTGCCACAGAAATGAGATTGTCCCGGGTAATTTTTGTTTTTCTTCGCCGGCATTCTTCCCTGATTTCATCTGAAAGAGAGTAATGAATGAATCCCTTTCGTTCCAGATACTGAGCAACACTATCCTTGCCGGAAGCATACATGCCCGTAATGCCGATGATCATAGTATCTTGGTATAAGGGTATCTTTAAAATGATTATGATGGTGCAATAGAGAGGATTAAAATAGTATATGCCACAACAGATAAATCTATTTAAATCTCCTCTTGTCCTTCACCGGCATGAGGAAGAAAAGATGAAACAATACCTTTCCATGCTGGAACATATTCTTAAAGAGGGAGAGGAACGAAGCGACCGCACGGGCGTGGGGACAACCAGTGTATTTGGCCATCAAGTAAGGTATAATCTTCAGGAAGGATTTCCTCTCCTTACAACGAAGAAACTTCATCTTAAATCAATTATCCATGAATTATTATGGATGCTCCGCGGGGAAACGCATGTTGCTCCCCTCCATGAAAAAGGAGTAACCATCTGGGATGAATGGGCTACGCCAGAGCAAACTGCCCGCTTTGGACGTCAGGAAGGAGATCTCGGACCGGTCTATGGCCATCAATGGCGAAACTTTGGCGCCACGCTGTTGCCCTATGGTAGTTATGCGGATGATGGGGTGGATCAGATTGCTAAAGCAGTTCATGACATAAAAACGAATCCTTTCAGCAGAAAGATTATCGTTTCCGGCTGGAATGCCAAAGAGGCAGATCAAGTTACTTTACCGCCTTGTCATACTTTATTTCAATTTTATTCTCATACTGATGGACGGCTCTCCTGTCAGCTCTACCAGCGTAGTGCCGATGTCTTTTTAGGTGTGCCGTTTAACATCGCTTCCTACGCTTTACTAACGACGATGATGGCGCACGTTACCGGCCGTACACCAGGAAACTTTGTGCATACGTTTGGTGATCTTCATCTCTATAGGAATCATGTAGAGCAGGCGCGACTGCAATTGTCCCGAGAACCTCGTCCTTTGCCTAAGATGCATCTTAATCCAAACGCGAGAGACATTTTTAGATTCAGATATGAAGATTTTCAACTAGAGGGATATGATCCTCACCCGGCTATAAAAGCAGAAGTGGCAGTGTAAACTCACGAAAAAATGTCTGTGTTGTATGTTCTGAAGAAATCCATTTTTCAACCAAAACATTTATATATGTGTTACCACATAATTATGTGGTAGGTGATCACTATGGGAAATATGACGTTATCAATACCAGATGATGTACAACATGAAATGAAGCATTTCACTGAAGTTAAATGGAGTGAAGTTGCCAGAAAAGCCATACTTGAAAAAATTGAAGTGCTAAGAATGGCTGAGAAGCTTGCTGATAAAAGTAAACTAACGCTAAAAGATGTAGATGAATTCAACAAAAAAATAAAAACTCTTGCTGGAAAGAGGTTTCTGGCATGAAGATTATTATAGATTCAAATATACTCTTCTCTGCATTGATTAAAGACTCAACAACAAGGAAGCTAATATTGGAATATGATGATTTCTTCTTGTTTCCTTCATTTATTTTTGAAGAAATGGAGAACCATAAACAAGAACTAATGCAAAAATCAAAGATGGATTCCGGAGATTTTGAGAGACTTTTACAACTCTTATTAAAAAAGTGTTTCATCGTTCCTCAAGAAGTATTGACTACTTACAGGGAGAAAGCTTTAGGAATTGTCCAAAATATTGATCCTGACGATGCTGTTTTTATTGCCTGTGCCATGGCCTATCCAAAAAGTGTTATTTGGTCTGATGACCAGAAACTAAAAGAACAGAATGAAGTAAAAATCATAAATACCACGGAAATGATGGAATACTTGGAAGATATCTAAAGATATTCTTGCTTTTAATCATAAAGTCTAATGTAATACAGCTAATGCAGTGTACAAATGGATATAAATATCTTACCTCTTCCCTCCTAAATGCGTTATGAGGGCAAATTCATTGTCTTGGAAGGTATAGACGGGGCTGGAACAACCACACAGACCGTAAAGCTGGGGGAGTATTTGTTCAAGAGAGATAAAAGAAATATCGTGGTGTTAACGCGTGAACCCACCTCGTCTCCTCCGTGGGGCGAACGGCTGCGTCGCTGTCTTCAGGGTGAAGTTCCTGAACAAGAAATGCCCCAAAATCCTTTAGAATGGGCGGATTTGTTTGTCAATGACCGGAAATCTCATGTAAATCAGATTATTGTTCCTGCTGTCAGAGAAGGCTGTCATGTGGTCTGTGACCACCATATGCTTTCTACGCTAGCCTACCAAAGTGCTCAGGGTGTAGATATGGAGACTCTGGTGAAGATGCATGAAGGATTATATAGCCCGGATTTAACTTTGTACTTTGAGATTGATCCTCAGGCTGCTTTTAACCGCAGAGCTTCGGATTCCACATCTCCAGAATACTTTGAAAAATTAGACTTTCAGCAGAAAGTTGCTCTGGCCTATCGTGCTGCCGTGCAACGCATCCGTCCCTATCAACGCATTGAAATTATTGACGCCAGCGCTTCTCGTTCCATTGATGATGTTGCCGGACAAATTCAGCGTCATGTTGATACGTTATTCCCACAAGAGAAAGATAGAAATAAAGATAAAGAAAAAAGAGGTGTGTGATGGCAAGAGGTCTTTTTATCGTTGTAGAAGGTCTTGATGGCAGTGGTTCATCAACCCAATGCGAACTGCTCAGGAATTATTTAACGATCAAAGGAATGAAAGTCATTGTTACCAAAGAACCAACAAATAACCTCATTGGCGGCCTTATTAGAGGCGTTCTCACCAAAGATTGGACTATCAACCCAGAAGGGTTGCAGCTCTTGTTTTCAGCAGACCGCGCCCATCACCTGCAGAAAGATATCATTCCCGCGTTGGAACGGGGAACAACTATCATTTGTGATCGGTATTTCTTTTCCACTATTGCCTTTGGATCCCTAGATTGTGATTTCGAATGGCTAAGAACACTTAACAAGTTTTTTCCTTCTCCTGACCTTGTATTCATTCTTGAAGTCGATCCTCAAGAGTGTGTCCATCGTATTGCCATGGGAAGAGATAAATTTGAATTATTTGAAGAAGAAAAAAAATTACAAACCATACAAGAGAATTATAGGCTTCTTGCCCAGCATTATCCGGAAATTATGTTTATTAATGGAAATCGGGAGAAAGAAGCGATACTTATCGACATTGTTCGCAAAGTAGAAGAGTATTTAATGTATAAAAAAGAAAATAATGTATAAAAAGAAAAAGTCTAAACATGATCACTCTCCTTGCCGCTCTTACTGCCGATCGTGTCATCGGAAAAGATGGCAGAATACCATGGCATCTTCCCGAAGATCTCAAAAATTTTAAACGTCTTACTACTGGAAATACTGTTGTCATGGGCCGGCGCACGTATGAATCCATTGGCCGTCCTCTTCCCAACAGAAACAATATTGTCCTCAGTACTACCCTCTCCCCACTGGAAGGCATCATGGTCTGTTCCACTATTGAGGAAGCTCTTTCTACTGCTCAATCATTGGAAAAAGAAACGTTTGTCATTGGCGGTGCTGCGGTGTATGAAGCCACTCTTTCATTGGCTGAGCGTATGATTCTTTCTCATGTGAAAAAAAAGTATGAGGGAGATACGTACTTTCCGGAGTACAATCATTCAGACTGGTCTGTAACAAACAGAGAATCATTTCCAGAATTTGAGGTTGTGACATATGAAAGAAAATAAGAAAACATCCCACCTCTTTTGTGAAGAAAGTGCAACCCCCGGGAATTGCACGCATCTATCACAAATCTTTCTAACATGAAAAGAACTATATAAAGACTATTAATGTGGAACATATAGAGGGGGAACTATATTCTTCCTGTAATGCTCTCCAATGTATAGTTTACTTTTTTTACTTTTTATCCATCAGTTCCATGACATCGTGAGAAACGGGTTTTCCGGATGCCGCATCAATTTTCAAGCTCACAAACTTTAACGATCTGGTCACAAAACAACAATTCCACACTGTATGCTGCTTTAATGTCTGCAGGGATACAAATCCATCTCCTAATATCTCTTTTGGAAAATATTCAGGCATCTTAGTTTTAAACGTTTCTAAAGCTTCATCTACAGAATGTGTTACAATGGAAATATCCAGCAACTCTACGGTATCTTCCTCCCGTTTAAATATGTCATCTGCCGGCTTGATCTGAAACTCCTTGCTGGGCAATAGAGAGAATACCGTAATTTTTTCTTGTACAGGATCATAAAATCCCACTTCCCATGATGTTTTCGCTTTAAAATCTCCTGTAATGGTACAAAAGAAATGAGATAAAAAACAATGCTTGTTTTGCCTTTTCCAGTCTTTGTACAATTGGTATTCTGAAAGGTTCTTCCACACCTCCTGAGGGGTAGGTGCTTTGGTCATTAAGCATACTCCCGCCAGGTATGGTTGCATTTTACACACTTAAAGAAGCGTGTTTCTGGTTCATCCGCTCCTCGTGTTTGCTGTGTCCAGTAATAAGCGATATTGTGGCCGCACTTCTCGCATTCAATCTTGATTTTGGGATTTATTTCTATTTCTATATTCTCCACCACTTCTACTTTCTTTACATGATGGACCGCTTCTTTAATCTCTCCGGTCTCCTCTCCTTCCGGAGACTTGGTAAACCCACAGGTACAATAGAGAACTTTTTTCCCCCCTTTATCTTTTGGTCGGAGCAGCGACCCGCATTTTGGACAGAACATAATATCACCTTCCTCTGTTTCCGGAAGGGAATTGGCGTTATGTTTAAATACTTTGTCTATGTTCAGCCTCTAGATTGTATCCTGAAATAATGGGAGACCTAAGTAATGCATAGAACTGTTATGTCTTCCAAACTTTAGTTGAGGAAAAGTTGGATGTGCTTTTTAGCTAATGATAGTAATACCAACCACGCTCAACGCATCCACAAATAAAATTTTCACCCACCCTAAATAAGGGATGCGTATAATTCCTTTCCCTAGAATTCGTTCTTCACCAATCTGATGCTCTCCTAACGGCCGTTCAATAGTATCGCGGTTATGATCTCCTTTTGTCTGGTAATACACTTTTTCGTTATCCAGAGTAATCCCCGCAATACGATGAATGATGGGTTGGGGGCGATCGGCCTGAAATACTAAAATATCCCCCTTCTCTAAGTTACTTTTATCTGCCCGCCAGAGAATGATCACGTCTCCTTTATTGAACCCATTCTGAAACGGGAAAGTTTGAAACTGTTCTTTGGTAATGCCTTTCCCTTCATACCAATAGCCGCAGAGATCCCAATAATTGTCAAACGATTCTTTCATTTCTTCAAATTGTTGTCCACAGATGAGATTATTACTCAGTCCATGCTCCATGCTTTCACTGATTACAGCCACAATGGGAAAGGACGTGCCAAACAACAATCCTAATCCCGGATAGACCAGAAATTTAATCACCACAAACGCTATGATTAAATTTACAATCCAGCTGGCGACAGAATCTTCATGCCAGAAGAAATGCCATGCTTTCTTTGCATATCGTTTGAACTGACTCATCTTTCTTGCATTCTTCTATGGTTTAAAAAGGTTTTTATAGTTCTTCTGCCCTCGTATGTTTATTATCACAAAACATATCACATGATAATTACCATTTCCACGCTGATTCAGGACATTAAGAAGAAAAAAGAACTCCAAGCCGTTCATGATTCTTTTGTGGAAAAAGAGATTAATCGTGTTCTTACCCAGAAACCAGCATTACAAAAGATACTCCACCTTGGCAATTCCCGTTCACGAGAATACAAGACTATTATAAAAGAAGTCCGTGCCCGCTTGCGGAAAGTGTCTGGGGTATTTCGTTCTAAACATATTAAACATATAAAAGGAGACACTCTTGAGACTCATGCTTCCACCACAGAGCGTCTTTCATTCTATCCCCGGTTGTATGCCCAACTCTTTGCCATCACGGGAACACCCAAAGTTATCCTCGACCTTGGATGCGGTCTTAATCCACTCTCTTTGCCATTTATGAACATTGAAAAAGTAACGTATTATGCCTATGACATCAATGTTCAGGAGATACATGTAATCTCCCAATTCTTCACACAGGGGAAAAAAGACCATCCATTTTTCATAGGAAAAGCATCTATACTCGACATTTCAGATACCACTGCCGTGAAACATCTTCCCCGCGCCGATGTTTGTTTCCTGTTTAAAGTCACAGACGCGTTAGATAGAAACAAAGGTCACACCGCTTCAGAACAACTTATCCGCGCCATTCCGGCGCGATATGTCATACTTAGTTTCTCCACCAAGACTCTCAGCGGCAAGCCCATGACCGCTCCACGAAGAAGATGGGTGGAATGGATGTGTCAAAGGATAGGATATCCCTATACCATTCTTGAATTTGAGAACGAGATATTTTATGTGGTTAGAAAAGCAGTATAATCTCTAAAAATTCATCAGCACTTCCACATCTCTTCCGAAAATTCTCTTCAGGTCTTCAAAGATGGGCTCTTTGATGAGCACGCGCTTGGGAAACGTCGCTTTTGCCAGCTCTTTCTCAAATTCCTCTAAGTTGCTGTCTTTCAGCGTTCCTAAACTCCCGTCAGCATTTAACACTGCTTTCTCAATACGCTGCTCTTTAGCATCGATATCAAAAGTGACAAACGCCACTTTCTCAAACAGCATCACTTCCCCATATTTTTCGCCATGTTTTACCCGAAGGCGTGCCCGTTCTAATTCCTTTCCTCGTTTGCGCTGTAAGTATTCCACAAGGAATTTCAACAATCCTCCGCTTCCTTTGCGGGCATTTTCGATATCAGTCTTTTCCAATTTCTTTTGATCATATTTTTTCTTGGCATCCACGATTTCCTGTAAATCGCGTAAATAGCGTGCCGGAACCTTTCCCGTGACAATCAATTCTTTTTCAAACAGAGAAACAATCTCAGCATCACTGGCCCGTTCAATGCCTTCTTGTTTTAGCACATCCCGGATAATGGTGACGATCTCTTCATATAATACCAGAATAGTCTTTTCATTATGTCTTCCTTCGATCTCTTTAAACAATTCCCCAATGCGTTTCAGGTACTTTTCCGCGTTTTTGATATATTCATCAAGTTCTGTTCCAGACAATTCTTTCTTTTCTCCATGTTCTATTTTCTTGCGCAATTCCACATTCTTCCGCAGAATGTCTATGTACTCTCGCTCTAAGATTTTCTCTTTCTTGACAAACACTTCTTCCATCACTTCCGGCGTTTCCCGCGGTGTAGGTGGAGCTAAGCCATACAGCATAATCGCCGCCTGGCTGGGAGTTAAGATAGCATAATACGTATCTTCCATTCCCATATCTTTTAACCGCAACTTTATTCGTTCAATGCTTTGTTCTCCCGTGCTCATGAACAAATCAATGGCTTCCCGGCTGGGCTTGATACGCCCCATGCGCAATAATTGCTTCCAGGGCATGAAAATACCACGGTCATAAAATGGCACACCATCCCGCAACAGGGTAAAGATAATGGGGTTTGCTTCTTTCAGAGAATCCCAGAAATCTGTGAGGATGTACACCTGAATGTTTATTTTATTCTTGATGCCGGTAATTTCTCCCGCTTCCACACCCATGCCGATAATGATCGCCCGCAGTTTGTCTTTTAATTCTACGCGGGTCATTTTCTTCACATCCGTGTCATCAATGACGATCCATACATCAATATCAGAGGTAGGTGTGGCTTTTCCTTGGGTGAGTGAACCGGCAAGAACGTAACTCATTATGTACTTCTCGAATTTTCGGAGCACTAACCCTTTATGGATTTCGGCAATTTTAATGGCGGCCATCACACCCGTGTCATAGATAGGGGCGCTTACGGAAACTAAGCGATTAAGGTCGAACTTCCCGTCATAACAACTCTGCCAGATGTCCGTAAGCAGGATACTTTGCGGAACAATATTCTTATCCACGTCTTCGCCGATTTTCTTGATAATGGTAGAGAAACGATTGTATAACTCATCTTTCGTCATCTTTTTACTGTCTGTGTCATCAACAACCACGAGAACGTTGATTTTCTGATCTTCTTTTCCTTCAGGCTTATGGTCTTGCGGTGGCTGCAGTGGCGTGGGTAAGGGGGGCTGCTGTAATGGCGCTCCTGGAGCGGGAGGTACTTCTCCCGGCTTTGGCTGTTGTTCTGGCGGGAGCAAGGCAATACCCACAATATAATCTCCAAACTTTTCCAGAACTTTATCTTTAAATGAATCGAGAGTTTCTTTCAATACTTTCAGCTTTTTTTCTAATTCAGGGGGTAATTTAGGCGCAGAATTTGCTGCTGGGACCAGAACATCTTGTTTCTGCCCTTTTTCTTCTTGAGGAACGGAACTGATATGCTTTGGTTTTAATGATTTCGTCGCTTGTTTTACCATCTGATGTGTGACACTCCCCCCATGATGGGTACAATATATTCTATATACTTATAAGACTTTCTTAGGGAGGTGAGACATTTTGGTCAATAGGTAAATTGGACGAAAATTTTAAAAAGAACAACCACTACAAAATGAATAATGGACAGCTTAGATAGTGCATTTGCTAAAGGACCAGAGGAATTACGGGTAGAACTTAATGGAAGACCAGTCTCTCTTCAAAACCTTTCTACAATGACTGCCAAAGATTTAGATGGTGCTCACATATATGTCCAAGGGGTACAATCAACAATAAGCATGATGCCATTTTGTGATTCAAGATTACAACCATTCTTTTCTGAAAGTCCAGCGGTAGGATCACGGTTAATAGGAGGATTAGATATAGAGGACACTCGTTCTGCGGGGGAAGTTCCTGCGAGAGAATTTGTCGCGGAAGTGTATAAAGAACTTCGTCCCAATTACCTGCTTGAATAAGTGTGTTTATCTCATTTTAAAGGAAATATTTATATGGTAGTTGTTCTTCCTACGTTATATGACTGAAAAGAAGAAAGACGTTCCAAAGCACATTATAGAGTTTTACGATCGATCACATAAAGTAGATCAGCTTCTGGAAGCAATGAAAGAAGTACATACCAAAGCTTACATTGCCGGTCTTGATGCCATTCGTGATGCAAAAACAGGTCAGCCCGACCACGAGAAGCTGAACGATACCAAAGTCCAGGATAGTATGCTGGATAAAATGGTAGAATCTTATATTTCTGGTGCTATGGAACGACTGGTGGAAGCAAAAGGAATGTCTAAACCCAAAGATGATTTTGAGAAGGAACTGTTTATGCAGCGGTATGTGGGAATAACTCCAGGTGAGTTAAAGCGGTATTTACGAATGAATAAATCAAAATACACCCAGGAAGCACACGAAAAATCAGTGCGTGACAAAGTATTAAAAGGTCAGAACGATAGATTAATGCCTTTGCGCCATGCTCATTTAGAAAGGACGCACATAGATGATATCCTTGCCCATACTGGAGTGGCTAAACATATGCGGAAAGATCACGACCTGCAAGTGGAACAAATTGTAGATCTTCTCGACATTTATAAATTGAGAGGAGAAGTTACTCTCAATGATTTAAATGAATTAACAAATCAATGGGGAACGAAAGTGTACCTCACCCCTGAAGCAAGAGAGGCCACTAAAAAAGTGAAAGACAAATACAAACAAGCGGCATAAAAAAGAAAAATAAAAAAAATATTGTATTCTTATTCTTGCACCATCTCTTCCAACTCTTCAAACGACAATTCTCCTTCCTCAAACTGCTCTATTTCCTGCAGGTCATCCAGAGTATCGCTCAACTCCGTTTCTTCCGGCGTGGTATCGTCAGTTACCGTCTTCTCCTGTGGGGGGGGAGACGAACATCCGAAGAGGACTATTGTCGAGACCATCATGGCAGCGAGTATCACACCTATCATCTTTGCCATCATTTCACCTCTTACTCTTGCACAGAAGCTTTACTGCTTGCTCCCGCTTCCGCAGTAGGTTCTGAAGTAGATACTTCTGCTGTTTCCTCAGTCTCAGCTTCAAGTTCAGTTTCTCCCGTTAGGCGTTTGTATTCCGTAATGAACTCTCGCATGACTGCTTTTGTCTTTTTCATCTGTGCTTGCACGTCTTTCTCGGCAGACTTCCATGCTTCAAGAGACTCTTGACCTTCTTTCGCTTCCTGCCACTTTTCCCGGGCAATCGCTACCATTTCTTTCAGTTTCGTAACCTCGGCGGCAAAGCGCTGATGGACATTTATTAATATTATCACATCTGTCCCTTGAGCGCGGAGTTCATCAATTTTTGTCTGCATTCCCGCTTCAGACTCTTCGTGCTTTTCTACAATGACTTCCTGCTTTAAACTGATTAATGAAGCCACGATCTTTCGTTGTTCTGCGCGTATTTCCTGCCATACGTTCTTCAAATCTCTGATCGCTACCCGAAGGTCTGCATTTGTGGAATTAGCGCTCATCGCCTCAACCCGTTCCCGTGTTCCTGTTACTTTTACTTCTAAACCGGCGATTCTCTGAATGGTAGCCTGCTTTTCTTCTTCCGTCAGCTTCTCGGAGGCTTCCACTTGATTGGTTAACTTTTTTAAAGAACGGTCAATCAACTCCATGGTGTTCAGGAGATGTTGTTTCACGCCTCGTTGTAATTCCTGCTTCTTTTCTCTGCATTCTATAGAATCTTTCTCACATTCTTTGGCATCTTTATGCTTTTGTTTCAGATCCCGGCGATGGTCTTGATACTCTTGCCGTTTTTGCTTATATTCTACTTTAAGGTCTATGTACTTTTCCCGCAGGTTGTCCATGCGTTCTTTTACATCAATCACAGCATTCTTTCCCCGTGCGCTGAACTTTTCTCCCGCCGCTCGTGCTTCTTCCCGTGCTTCTCGGAAATCTTCTTTGAGTTCTTTTCGCTCTTCACGCACATCACGCATCGCTTCTTTTCGCTCTTGTTCTAACACTGCCCGGGCATTCTTTATATTTTCCTGAAATCTTTCCGTGCTGTTTTCTTCTGCTTCAGCACTCGCTGCATTTTCTACTACTATCCGTAATTCTCGTTGTTCTTCTCGTTCACTTCCCCGCTCTGCCAATGCCAGAGGTATAATACTGGCCACAAATACCATTAAGAGAATGGCAGAAACCATTCGTTGTATCCATTGCGCCATAGGTCGCACCTCCATTATATTTTGTTTGTTATGTTTATCTTGTGTCATGACATTCTTCCAGAACAAATTTCTTTATAAGCATACTTTTGGAGAAACTTCTAAAGAAACTAAAAAAATGACATTAAAACTTTAGAAAGCTTTATTTTACCCCAAAATATTTAAAAAGACAAAAATAAACTATTTTATAGAGAAATAAGACTATTTTTGTCTTTTTTACCATATTATCCTCCCGATACATTTTTATATTCCTCTTTTCTCTCTCTCCATATGAAATGGTTAAGTTTCTTTTTCATATTATTCCTACTGGGCACTACAGTCTTGGCCGCCACGTTGGAAGGGACAATCTATAATTCCCGCTTAGAAGCAGAACAAGACGTCTTGGTAGAGATAAACACCACCCCACAGCAAAAGTACCTGGCAAAACAGGGAACGTACATGTTTACCGTTCCTTTGGGAAAATATACGTTGACCGCACGGAAAGCAGATATACGTGCCACAGAAGAAGTGCCCATAGTGGCGGAAGGAAAGTACGTGGTTGATATGTTTCTTCTTCCCGATTTTGCTGATGAGAATGAACTTTGGAAAGAGACAGAAGAAGATCTTGTCACGGACGAAACGCTGGAGGAAGGATACTCTCTCTGGCGCTATGTTCTTGCTGGGGTCATTATTCTCTTTGGCCTCTATCGTGTCCTCAAAGCCCGCAAGAAGTATGGTCCCTTGCGTATCTTCCGCAAAAAAGTACAGGAAGAAAGCAAAAAGACCATTGAACAGCATAAAGAAGAATTAGCTAAAGAACCCGGATATGTAAATAAAGCGTTAGAGATTATTAAGAATCACGAAGGGCGCATTTCCCAGAAAGAATTACGTAAAGAAATGTTGTATCTTTCTGAAGCAAAAGTCAGTTTAATTATTACTGAACTGGAACATAAAGGAAAAGTGGAAAAAGTCAAGAAAGGCCGGGGAAATGTGATTATTCTGAAGAATGACTAAAGAAATAGAAAGCTTTGAATACAAGAAATGAAACACAAAATAAAGCAGCGACTTTATTTGTGTCCCAGTGAAATCGATGTTTCACTGTGGACAACGATTTCATTTCTGTACAAGAATGTGATAGTTTTCACATTCTTTGTAACCCTCTTGAACAGTACGATTTGAGCTTATCAAAAGCTTTCTAAGATGGTTTTGAGAGGCTAATCAAGACTCCTAATAGTAATCTTACCCTAAACCTTTTTAAATATCCCATTACTACCTGCTCTCATATGAAATTTCCGGAGTATAAGCATGTGGAACTAGAGCAGCAGATAGTACAATATTGGCAAAGCAATAAGATTCTGGAAAAACTTCGGGCAAAAAACAAGAAAAAACCGAAATTTTACTTCTTGCAGGGACCACCGTACACCTCTGGCCGGGTTCATTTGGGAACGGCGTGGAATATGGCCCTCAAAGACATGCTTCTCCGGTATAAACGCATGCAGGGACTAAATGTCTGGGATCGTATGGGATACGATATGCATGGCTTGCCTACGGAGCAAAAAGTAATGGCCAAACTGAATCTTAAGACTAAAGAAGACATCGAGAAATTTGGCCTCAAGAAATTCACAGAGGAGTGTGAGAAATTCTGTACTGAAATGATGCAGCAGATGAATACAGATTTCATCCGTCTTGGTTCTACATTAGATTTTACAGATCCTTATCAGCCCATCCGAAAGGAATTCATGGAAGCAGAATGGTGGCTCATCACACAAGCGCATAAAAAAGGCCGCCTCTATCAAGGGCTGCGCACCATGCACTGGGATGCTGCCACCCAATCTGCCGTTGCCAAGCATGAATTGGAATACAAACAAGTTACAGATACATCTATTTACATGAAATTTCCTCACCGCACGCGTAAGAATACATTCTTTATTATCTGGACTACCACTCCCTGGACAATTCCATTAAACTTAGCACTCATGGTCCATCCGGAATTATATTACGCCGAAGTGAACGTGAATGGAGAGACATGGATCATTGCCAAAGATCGTGTACAGCACATGTTGAACACCGCAGGATATGAAGAGTACACCATAAGTAAAGAATATCAGGGAAAAGAATTAGAAGGACAATATTATGATCATCCTCTTAACATCAAGTCTTTCCTTCCCCAAGACTTGCAGAAAAATCCCTGCCTCTTTTCCGTTCTTCTCAGTGCAGACTACGTTGATGCCCTTTCCGGAACGGGGTTAGTGCATTGTGCTCCCGGTTGCGGTCCGGAAGATTACGAAGTTGGTCATCAGTATCATATCCCTCCTTTTAATTGCGTCAATGAAGAAGGGCTCTTTACTCATTTTGGTCCATTTACCGGCTGGAGAGCAAAACTGGATGACAAGAAGTTTATTGACGCCATAGAACAATCCGGCTCCCTCCTTGCCAAAGAACCCTACAGCCACGAGTACCCTCACGGCGAACGCAGTCATCAACCCGTCATTTTTCGCACCACAAAACAATGGTTCTTTAAAGTAGAAGATTTAAAAGAAAAAATGCTTGCCGCCAATGAAAAAGTATATTGGAATCCGCAAGGTGGTAAGAACGCTTTTACGTCTTGGCTGGAAAATCTTCGTGATAATTCCATTACCAAGCAGCGGTACTGGGGCACTCCTGTTCCCATCTGGCAGGCAGAGGATGGCGATTACATCGTGGTAGGCAGTGTTGAGGAATTGGAAAAGTTGTCTAAGATGAAAGTTAAGAACATGCATATCCCTGACATAGACCAAATTACCATCACAAAAAATAAAAAAACCTATAAGCGCATTCCTGATGTTTTAGACGTATGGATCGATGCCGGAACTGTATCATGGAACTGTCTTGATTATCCTGTGAATAAGCAACTCTTTAAGACGTTCTTTCCCCCTGACTTTATCCTGGAAGGAAAAGACCAGATCCGTGGCTGGTTTAATCTTCTGATGGTCGCTTCTTTCCTGGCGTTAGACAAACCAGCATTTAAGAACGTCTACATGCACGGCTTTCTGAATGATGTGGATGGCATCAAGATGTCTAAATCGCTGGGAAATATCATCAGCCCTGATGAGCTTATCCATAAACATGGAGCAGACGTGCTACGCTATTACATGTGCCAGACCGCTGCCGGAGAGGATATTAATTTTAGCTGGGATGAATGTGCTGTCAAGCAACGCACGTTGCTTATCTTTTGGAATATCCATAAACTTCTCCTCAATCTGGCGCGGGAGAATGGATGTAATCCTTTTACTCTCAAATCTTCTGCCATGGAAAAACTGATGAATGTAGAAGAGAAATACATCTTTTCCCGCCTGCATTCCACTATTAAAGTTGTTACAGAACTTTTTGAACAGTATCGTCTCGACCAGATTATCCCGCTTGTGGAAAATCTCTTTTTAGATTTGAGCAGGACATATATCCAGTTAGTTCGGGAGAAAAGCGCAGTGGGCGCTCCAGAAGAAAAAGAAGTCTGCATCTATACCATTGCCACCGTTCTTCTGGAAAGCATGAAACTGATGAGTCCCATTGCTCCTTTTGTCACAGAAGCCATGTACCTCAATCTTAAAGAAGTGTTCTCTCTTCCGGAAGAGAGCATTTCTCATTACTCATGGCCAAAAGTAATCCCAAAAAGGATTAACAAAAAGTTAGAACAGCACATGGAACTGGCGCAGCACATCATTCAGGCTTCTTTTAATGCCAGGGAGAAGGCAAAACTAGGAGTACGCTGGCCGGTGAAAGAAATTGTCGTGGTGTCAGGACAGAAAGAATTCAAAGAGACGTTAGAACTCCTAAAAGAAAATATTGCCACTCAGGTTAATGTAAAAAGCATTGTCTTTCGTTCTCAGTTGCCCCATCTTAAAGCGACAGTCAAGCCAAACTTTGGAAAAATAGGTTCTGCCTATGGTGAACTTTCTCCACAGATCATTACACGCCTGACAGTAGACAGCCCTGAAACTATTTTAAGTCATATAGAAAAAGAAGGATCGTATACTTTTTCTCTAGAGAGAAAAACAATTTCCATTACGAAAGACATGCTTCTTATTCAGCATATTGTTCCTCAGCCTTATCTTGAAGCAGAATTCAGGAACGGGTTCGTGTACCTTAACGCCGAACGCACGCCCGAGCTTGAGATCGAAGGCTACGTGCGGGAAGTGATGCGCCAGATTCAGCAGTTGCGGAAAGATGCCAGCTTGCAGAAGACTGATACCATTGTGGTACATCTAAAAGTTAGTAATGCCTTACAGGCAGGATTTATGAAATACAAAGGAGATATACAGGAAAAAGTGGGCGCCCGGCGCCTGGAGATGAGTCTACTGGATCCTAATAAGAAATACGTGCATAACGGCACGTTTACTGTCAAGCAAGAGAAGTTTTCCCTGTGGTTTGAGAAAGTGAGTTAATGTTCTTTCTTTAACACTTCTTTCTTTAACACTTAAATGTCCTCATCAATATATTCCCCATGCATTAAGCGGCGTAAGCAACTCCTATTTGCATGAATAAACATATCACGCAAAGAATCATCAAGTCCATTACCCGAAAAAAAACCATCTTCAAAAGCAATCACGGCGTTACGATAACAATCTAAATTTCCATTTCTCTGACGTGCTATGTACTCTGCAAGAGAATCTAAAAGATTGTGAATGGGAAGTGAAGGTTCTGGATTATGGAAAGTAATATTTCCGTTCGCACCGGCGTGATGCACTTCAGCAGCTCCCAGATCAATTCTCAGAGCATGTGTTCCGTCATACATCCAGTCATCTATGGAATTATCATGTGTAAGAACTCCTGCACGAGAATATCTTTGTTGGGAGCGTCCTAATTCTGTAAATGCGTGCCAATTGCCTTGTTCTACCACAACAGTATAATCAACTCCTTGTATTTTTCGATAAATCACAAGTTCCTCTCCAGTATTAAGGAGGGCATGAAATAGAAGGTCTTCTTTTGGTAAGCCTAATTCAGCAAGCTTTTGATGGATTGCTGCCGTTCCTGCCGGTTGTTGACGGGTGACATAGGAACCATAGCCAATCACTGGACGTCTGGCTACTACTACTTTTCTGAGTCCTTGGCCTGCAAAATCTTCTGGGAAATGGGTAGTATCTTCATACTCTGCCTCAACCCATCCCTCACCAAAGGCATGAGGTGATTCTTTTTGCACTTTCGCAAGGAAATCTGACAGTTCTGCGCCTCCACTGTCCATATACCAGACAAATGAACTGCGCAGCAACGCGGTGCGTTCTTGTATTGCCAGTTCAGCAGGAATTAATCTCATCGCCGTGTTAGACCAGTGTCGTATTTATAAGATTTTTGTCAAGAACAGATAAACGTTAGCTTCATTCTGCTCCTCTACTCTTTCCCCTTCCCTCAGAAACGTTTATATACATTTATTCTTTCATCCCATACATGGCAGGCAAGGTTCCCACACCCACAATAACAGTAAAGTATAAAGGCGTGTTTGACTTTGATGGGTTGTATTCTGCCGTTATTGACTGGGCCAAGAATTATGGCTATATGTGGATGGAAAAAACGTATAAACATAAAGTTCCCTCTCCTGCGGGAGCAGAACAGGAATTTGAATGGATTCTTACCACCAACGCGACAGACTACATTCAGTACTATATTTATATGAAAGTACACCTGTGGGAAATGACCGAAGTAGAAGTGGAAGTGGATGGCAAGAAGAAAGCATTGACCCATGCCCGGCTTTACATTATTATGACTGGTGATGTGATCTTTGACTGGCAGAACCGCTTTGCCAAAGGCAGCAAATTTGCCCAGAAACTGGGAGAATGGTACAGGAATTATATTTACGCTAAAGACATTGAGGCCATCCACTGGGATACATTAACGTACCGCAAGTGGGATCTTCAGGCTGTCATTAAGAAATATTTTGACTTACAGTCCAAGAAACATTCCTACAAAGGGTATTTAAGAGAGAGTTAGTATTAAATAGTATTAAACTTATTTTTTTCAAATTGAAGCGTAAAGAAAGAAGAAGTACTCAAAGAGAAAATCTTTACCCTTTCAAACTCATTGACCTACTATACAGGGCCATTTGCTTGTCATTTCCATCATAGAGAGTAAGTGTAATGATCACATCCGCCAGATTTCCTGCCGTTTTCTCATTATAATCAAATCCTCCTTTCGGCACAAGTACCGTCTTAGAGAGAGTCTGACCCGCTTTTATGGTTTGGGAAGATAATGGCAATTGAATTTTCTTGTCATAATCATCATATCCTTCCATATTCATAATCATATAAGACGGCTTGATCGTTCCCGCTTCGTTATTCTTAATCGTGATTTCTACTTGAGTGACCTTTCCCCACGTTTCCATCCACTTCTTTGTTACTCCGCTTAATGAGAAAGCTACTTTGGTGTATGTAGTGATAATAGGACCAACATCTTCTTCTGCCGGGGCACTTCCCTCAACTGGTACAGCTTCTGCCACAGGCTGAGCCGTTACCGCCCCCGTTGCCACTGCTGGTGCTTGCACAGCATTCTCAGAGGGAAGGAGTTTCACCGTATTCAAATCCAAAGTGTCTTCAGGCTCTTCAGCAACGTCTTCTTCAGAATCAGCAGAAGTATCTTCTGCCACAACCCCTCCCGTAATGGTAGAACCCCCATCAGCAGTAAATCGCCCTAACGAAAACGCTGCTATTACTATTAAAAATACAAAAACCCCTTTGAGAATAGGCAAGGGACGAATCTTGATGGTCATCTCTTCTTTAATCAATGGCTTCTTCGGATTAACATCCACTTGAACTCTTCGATACTGCTCTTGTCCCATATCACAGAAAGAAAACCAGAAAGGGTTTATAAATTTGTCGGATTTTTAGCTGAGGACACTAATTGTGCCTATTTGTTTTCCTCTACTAAAGTAGAGGGTATCTATTAAAGTTTTTCTGAAACAGATAACTGAATAAAAAGAGGGAATGCACCGGCCGGGACTTTCGAGACAGGTTTTACGACCATAAGGCTAACCAATTGGATTTTACAACATTAACCTCTTCTTTCGAACCCGGATCATCAGCTGTCATCATAAAGGCAGTCTGCCTTTATCAACCCTCTGGTTACTATGGAAGGCTGAGATACTAGCCATTATACCACCGGTGCACATTCCTGTTGAATTTGCATTCACTTTATAAAATTTCCTTCCTTTGAAAACTTATACCTTTGAGAAACAAAATCTTTTTAAACCTTCTTTTCTTCACAGGCCTATGTCAGAACTTAAAAGCCAATCCTGCCCTTTTTGTCAGGAAAAGAAAGCCACCCTGCGGGAGGAAGAGATCGAAGTGCCACACTTTGGACGATTATTTGTCCTTACTATGGACTGTGAAGGCTGTGGGGCAAAGAAATCTGATATCGAACCGGCAGAACAGAAAGAACCCTGTAAATATACGCTTGACGTCACTTCTGACCTGGATTTAAGCATCAAAGTCGTTAAGTCTGGAGAAGCGGTTGTTAAGATCCCTCACATTATCACCATCGAACCCGGTCCTGCATCGAATGGATATATCACGAACGTAGAAGGTCTTCTTGTCAAAGTAAAAGAAATGATTGAGTGCAGTGCTAATGCGGAAGAAGATGATACAATCAAGAAGAAAGCCAAAAATATGATCAAGAAACTTAACCGCGTCATGGCCGGGCAGGAATCATTAAAGATCATCATTGAAGACAAGACTGGAAACAGCGCGATTATATCTGAGAAAGCACAGAAAAGCAAGCTTTAAAGTCCTTCTTTCTCCTTCTTAAACGCCTGCCCTAAGTCAATGATATACTTCCCTTCTTCTAACTTGATAATCAAAGGATCATTCTTAAACAGCCGCACCAGATCTAATTCATAATGTCCCGGCTTCATGATGCGGATAGCTTCAATATCCAACACCACGGGCTTATCAGGATCTTCTAATTTCACATGGAGAATTTCCGCCACATCTTCCTCGATGTTTTTCTTCTCCTCCTCCGTGAGATTACTGATGAGTTCTTTCCCTTCTTCAATATGCTTTTTCCTGATAAAGAAAAACAACCGAGCGCCACAGCTACATCCTTTCAGAATCTCCTGAGCGCCGTCTTCATACAGCGTGTTACAGCGAACACATTGGTGTGGCATAGGAAGTTTTACCGAATTCGTTTGCGTTGCCGCAATTCTTTGGTGAAAAGCTCAATTTTATCCGGGTCTTTCTCAATTTTCTTCACGATAGACGCTGGACCAATAATAGTCAATCCCTGCCTATCCCCCAACAGAACTTTTGCGAATGTGCTCTTTATCAATTGCAACGTATCTAAATTATCTTTATTAGGATTAATCACACTCAATTCAATTCCTTTGAATTTAGGGCTGATCTGCTCCATGGTAATTTCAATAAGATCCCCTTCTTCCTCTTTACGCAATCGCCCTTCCATAATCACAATACGATTATCTTTCACAATATTTATGAGCTTGTGAACCCTCTTGGCAGAGGTTAATTTTTCAATCTCATGATACGGAATAAATTGAAATGTTACCATCCTCACGTCCTCTTTTTATGTTCTGCAGTAAATAGTTTGCCTTTTTAAATGTTTAGTTTACGAGCTGGAACAACTGCTCATAAAAATCTTCAATATTCTTGCCATATTTTGCGGAAATTCCCACCACTTTATACTGAGGGAAAGCATTTTTAATGGATTCAATGCTCGATTTTTTTAAATCCGCTTTATTTGCCGCAATGAGCACGGGAATGTTTCGTGCCTGCAAGTTTCCGATGATTGTAATATTAACCTGAGAGTACGGGTCTTGGGTAGCATCCAGAACGACAACGACAGAATCCATATTGTCCAGCCACTTGATGGCATCAATGACTCCTTTCGTCGCTTCTTTCGCCCGCTTCTTCGCTTCTGTTTTCTTCAACCCTTTTTTCATAAAATCTTCATAATCAATCCTTGTGGCAATACCGGGAGTGTCCACCAGAGAAAATGTTAATTCTTTTCCTTTTTTATTCTTGATGCTCACCTGCTCTTTTACGTTAATCTCCCGTGTTTCGTGGGCAATATGGCTCACTACAGACATTTCTTCCCCTAGCCAGTCCATACATACCCGATTTGCCAGTGTAGACTTGCCTCCATTGGGTGGACCATATAATCCCAGCTTTACATGATTCTTCTTCGTAAACGGGTTAAAATTAAGCTTTTTAAACAAATTTTTGAAAAACGCACGAACCATCTTTTTTCTTCTACACCCCTTACAGGGCAGAAGTGCCCTTTGCTTCTTAAAGTTTTTGGTGCTGCAGGCGATAGCCTTTCCGTGGCTGGAGCACGCTAACACGGGCTTGTTGACAGCCCCAGCAGACAGAATAATTTATAAGCAAAAAACGATTCATTCCCAGAATGGAAACCACCCTGCTGGTCATGCTCATCATCATAGCCAATCTGACCATCTACTGGCTGTTTTTGGGGAAAAAGAGGGTACCATTATGACGGAACGTGTTATTGTCTTAGATCACCTGAAATTCAATTATGAGGGGGTATTTAACCTTCCTGAGTTATATAACCTTATCTCTGGCTTCTTTTTTGAAAAAGGCTATGACTGGAATGAGAAAATCAATCAGGAACTAGTAACACCGGAAGGAAAGCAAATCCGCTGGGTGTTTGAACCATGGAAGAACGTGAGCGATTACTACCAGATTATTGCTCGTGTCAGGGTCCATTGCACTGACGTGAAAGAAGTGGAGGTGGAACATGAAGGACAGACTCTCCGTTTGAACCAAGGGGTTATCTTTATCACGTTCGACGGTTTTGTCAAAAGCGATCGCCATGGCAAGTGGGAATCCAAGCCCCTGTACTGGCTGATCAATATCTTAGCGCAGAAATATTTTTACAAAGAACATTTTACGAAGAATGAAGACTGGATCAAGAGCGACATTGATGATCTGCATAACAAAATCAAAAGCTACTTAAACGTGTTTAAGTATGCCTATCAGGTGTAACCCCATGCTTGATACCCACACCCAAAAATTACTGGTCATCAACAACCGGGAATTAAAGTACAAAGGCATCTTTCGGGCAGATGAACTGTTTTCCCTCATTAATCGTGCTCTGGAAGCGCGGGGATATGAAAAACGGGAGAAAAAATCAGAAGAACTCGTTACTATTGGAGGAAAAAAAGTATATGTGGAACTGCGTCCATTCAAAGAGAAAAATAATTATACCACGCTCATGATAAAAATTAAAGTAACTCTGGATAATATTACAGATAAAGTAGAGACCATTCATGATGCCAAACGAAAATATCAGAATGGTGATGTTCTTGTTGTATTTGATGCATGGGTATTAACAGACTGGGAACACCGCTGGGCCCAGAAGCCCTGGGTGTACTTCTTTAAAATGTCATTTCAGAAATTTGTCTATCGTATGCCCCATCTCGATGAACCCTCTGGAGAAGTAGGCAGTGATACCGCCTATGTCTATGCCCAGATTAAAGCGCTTCTTTCCTCATATAGGCCAGAAGCAGGGAAAGAATCACGAGAGAAAGACATTCTCAAAGAGGTAGAAGCTGATATTGAGAAAGAAATGCAGGAAAATGAACAGTGGAAAAGGTAATCTCCACAGGAAAGTTTATAAAAAACGTCTGTTTCTATGATATTTATGAAATTTACTGCCATTATAAAAAAAGGAGAAAAACAATATGTTGCTCTCTGTCCGGAAATTGACATTGTCAGTCAAGGATATACTCTCGAAGAAGCTATCCAAAATCTTCGCGAAGCTGTTGAACTGTATGTGGAAGTAGAAGGTTTACCAGAAGGAGTAAGCAATGAAGACACTTTTGTGACAAGTATTGAGGTGACAGAAGTTGGAAAAGCTTCCAAAGCTGTCGGGTAAAGAAGTAATTCGTATTCTGTCAAAGCAAGGATTTATCCCTCTTCGGCAGAAAGGAAGTCATGTTTTTCTGAGGAAAGAGACACCAGAATGAAAGTATACCACTGTTGTTCCCATGCATCATGAAATCGATAAAGGAACACTGCTTGAGATAATCAGACAAGCAGGTTTTACAAAAGAAGAATTTCTTACATTATGCCACTAGAATCTCTTTCTATTTTTTCACTCTGGGGGGTAAATTATTTAAATGAAAACAAGATTCTGTTATTATTAAAAGAGGTGAGGCGGTTTCACGCATTTTTATTATCTCATCACTTCCCCTTTCAACTCCGATGAATTAAAACGGGTAATCTTTACTTTGACAATATCCCCAAGAGTAAAATCTCCCTCCACAACAACGGGCTTATATGCTGTGGTTCTTCCTATCCACATTCTTCTCTCTCTTCCCCGTTCTTCAATGATTACCGGCCCTTCCCATCCCTGCCAGCGTTCATTCTGAATGACAGACGTATTCTGTACAATGTTCTGTAACATCGTTACCCGATGCTGCAGAACATCCTGAGGCAGTCCTTCCAGAGAAGCAAAATCTGTCTTGGGTAAAGGGGCAAACGGCACAATATTTGCAGTGTCAGGAACACATTTCTTCACAAATTCCATCGTTTCCCAATAATGCTCCTCTGTCTCTAGAGGAAATCCCACTGCAAGGTCCATGACTACCTGCAATTCCGGGATAACCACTCGTGCTTCCTGAAGAAAGGAAAGGACATCTGCTGTGGAATAGTTTTCTTTCATCTCCCGCAGCATCGTCGTACTTCCCGTGGGTATTGTCAGATGAAGACACTGAAACATCTTATCATGGCGCAGTATGGGAATAAGCCCTTTTTTAATACTCGGCAATGCTGCCGGACTGCTCATCCCCACACGAATCTTAAACCGGCCGGGAATGGCTATCAACTCCTGTAACAGGATTGGCAATGAAATCCCTCGATCAATGCCATACGACAACGTATCATGTCCTGTCAAGACAATTTCTCGTACTCCTTCCTCTACCGCTTTTCGTGCCGCTTGCACGATATCTTCTTGTGGATATGATTGAATGCTCAGTGATCTTTTATTCTTACAGAACGCGCATCCCACTACACAGCTTCGCATAATGGGGATGATTTCCCGCAGGTGATTCTTTCGTATTTTTGGCCCGACAAGTGGTGGTAATTCTTCATCCTCCATAAAATGGACAACATTATTATGCAATCGCTCTTCCACAGCCTCAACGATATGATGAAACTGCCTCGATCCCAGATAAGGAAACTTTTTCCACTTGTCTGGCTGCGTCTTTGCCATGCATCCCGCAAGAATAACTATTTTGTAGGGGTATTCCTTTCTGATTTCTTCAATTCTACTTTCGACAAAAGAACCGGGTACCCCCTGCGCTGTACAGGTATGAAAAATAACGATATCAGCGTCCTCCACTATTTTCACGGACTCAAATTTCGCTTCGTGTAACCATCCTGCCATCTGCTCGGCATCTGCCGTGGTATGCTCGCACCCGTACGATTCTATAATGAAGCTTGTCATATTCTCCATTGAGGCAAAATAGATTTATAAGAATTATGGGGGTGGGGAGTACATGTTCTTTCTTCCCAGTAAAAACGTAGACCAGCTTCTTCATACGCTGGAACGGCCCAAAGCAGTAGAAATACCACGAGCGATGTAAAAAAGAAAAAGACTTACCGTAATTCTCCCGCTTGTTGCACGAGTCGATCAATAACTTTCTTTTCCTCTCGTGTTGGTGTTCCTAATGAGGAATGAGGCAATCCTACTTTTAATCCTGCCCGTTCCATCATATACTTGATAGACTGAGGATTACCAGCACGCATGGATGCGGTGTATAATGGTTGTAGTGCCTGGTCAAGAGATGGTCCTTCCTCTTTTCGTTTTATACCAGCATGGATAACTTCACCCATTCGTTTAGGAGCAACATTGCTTACGACAGAAATCACTCCATCAGCACCATATTGTTGAACAGCCTGAAATGCTGTAGCATCATCCCCGCTCCAGATGTAAAAATAATCTTCATAAAGATTATCACGTCCTTCCTCCCTCCGCACTCTTGCATACGCTTCCATCTGTTCCATATTGCCTGACGCTTCTTTTATTCCTATAATGCTGGGAATTCTCAGCAACAACCGTAACGTCTCAGGCTCAATGTTTACCCCTACCCGTCCCGGGACGTTATAGGCAATCAAAGGAAAGCTTTCTATTACACTATCTTCCATTGCCCGGGCTATGGCGTGATAATGATTAACAATGCCATTTTGCCTCGGCTTGACGTATGGTGGTGGCGTAATTAATGCGGCATCAGCCAACAGCTCTTGTGCTGAAAGAGTTCGTTCAATCACTTCTTCAGGGTCAATAGCGCTCGTCCCTACGACGACTGGGACGTCTTCTCTATTACCCAAAGTAACGAGTGTTTCTACTGTTTTTCGCACCAGTTCTCTGCGGTAATCTGTACGAACACCAGATGAATTGTGCTTAGGCAGAAATTCCGCTTCTCCCGTTGTTCCCAACACCACCACAAAATCAATACCCGCCTTCACTTGCCGTTCCAGAAGAGAAACATAGTGTGGGATGTTGATGTTTCCCCGTGTATTTCGAGGGGTGACTAATGCTGTTCCTACTCCTGTATATCCCATACTCTGTCGTAACTCCAAATTGCTTAAAAAGTTTTAGGTGATGAAGAATAACCAAAAGAATCTACTTGCCCAAGCCCTATAATTTATGGACGCCCAAATACAAAATAATTATAAATAAGCCTACTTAAGTATCACCATCATGAACTCAGAAAAGTGTTGTGGTGGTATTATTTTCATAAAAAGAGAAAACCAGATAAAATACCTTCTTATTAAAAATAAAGAAGGTGGCCATTGGGATTTTCCAAAAGGTCATGTTGAAGAAGGAGAAACAGAAGAAGATACCGCTCGGAGAGAAATCAAAGAAGAAGTGGGATGGCAAGTGCATTTTTTAAATGGATTCAAAGAAAGCATTTCTTATATTGACCATCTGCATAATGTCAAAAAAGAAGTAGTTTTCTTTTTATGTGAAGCGGTCTCTTCAAAAGTGGAACATTTTTGTGATGAAATAGAAGAGCACCTTTGGCTGGATTATGATAATGCTTTAAAAAAATTAACATATGAAAATGCTGTTACTTTATTGAAAAAAGCATCTATTTTTCTAAGAAATGAAGAGTAAAATAATACCCCTGCCATGCCTTGGAGAATATACTTAAAATTCACAACCCCAGTCTCTTCATAATCACATCGGGGTTAAACTCTTCAAGATCCTCATACCTCTGTCCCACACCTAAAAACAGAATGGGTTTCTTAATCGTATACGATATAGAAAGCGGCGCTCCCCCTTTTTCATCCACATCCGCTTTCGTTAAGATTGCCCCATCCATCTCCACCAGTTGATTGAATCGTCGTGCCTGTTCGATACAATCATTTCCAGTAATGCTCTCTCCTACAAATAATTTAAGATCAGGCTTCGTGACACGGATGATCTTTTCCAATTCCGCCATGAGATTGGTATTAGAATGCAGTCTCCCCGCGGTATCGATCATCACCACATCAAGAGCATTCTTTTCTGCATATTTAATAGCATCATATGCTACCGCCGCGGCATCAGAGCCATAATTCTGGGCGATGACTTTTACTCCTAACTTTTCTCCATGCTCTTCCAGCTGTTGAATGGCTGCTGCTCGAAACGTATCACAAGCCGCTAGTACTACTGACTTTTTATGCTGCTGCAGATAATGGGTAAGTTTGGCAATCGTCGTGGTCTTTCCCGTGCCATTGATGCCAAAAAAAGCAATGACAAAAGGCTTGGGCTTTTTGGAATGCACCCGTTCCAGTACATTAATCGTTTGTATGGATAAAATCTCCTGTAATGTCTGTTTTAATGTTTCCTGAATTTTCTCAGGTACATTTTGGGGAAGGGGTTTATTCACTAACTCTGTCTTAAGATCTTCTTTGATTTTATCAATAACTTCTACAGAGACATTATTCTCTAAGAGGGCTAATTCCAGATCCCAGAATAATTCTTCAAACTTCTCGGCAGAAATCATCTTAGTGGTCAATGTTTCTTTAACTTTTCCCAAGAAGCTTTTTTCTTCGATGGGCGATGCTTGTACTGGTTCTGCTTTTGTCTCTTTAATTGACTCTTCTGCAGAAATTTCTTTCTTAAAAATTGATTCTTTAATTTTCCCAAAGAAGCTTTTCTTTTCCTCTACTGGTGGTGTGGATATAGTAACTGGTGTAGATACAGTAACTTCTTTATCCATGACATACATCCATCCCGGCTGCCATTGTTTTGTCTGCCGCCAGTCTTCCTGCATGGCCTGTTCCCATGTCTTTCTTTTCAGAAGGACATCAAGTGCCAGCTGCGGTCCCTGATGGGCAACGATGGCAATGTGCTTTCCATACTGTGATCTCCAGATGTCATTCAGAAACTCCGCCATGCGCGCTTCTACATCATGATAACTTTCTCCCTGAGGAAAAGGAGTATACACTCGTTGTGCTATCTCTTTCTTCACCATGGCTTCTTCTTTTCCGTTGAGATTACCATAATTGCATTCCCGCAAGCGTTTGTCCTGAATGATCTTGTAGGGATCATGGACAAATGTTAACCTTGCTGAATCCACAGCCCGTTTCAGATCCGAACAGAAAATAACATCAAACTGCACATCGCCAATCAGATTCAGCAACTCTTTTGACTGCTTTTTCCCCAATTCTGATAATTCTCCCTGATTCCACCCCGTACACAGGCCTTGCTCATTATCGGTGGTAGTGCCATGCACAAAATAAGTGATTTTAATGCCGTTAATCTTTTCCTTTCGTTGGGCTTTTTTTTCTTGTGGTTCTTGTTGTATTTGGTGTACTACTTCTTTCTTTTTTTCAGGGATGAAAGATTTTACTTTTATTTTTTCTGTAACTTCTGATGGTATGGACTCTTTTGGGAGGGATTCTTTTTTCTCTTCCCTCTTTTTCTCCGGTGCGGTGTGTTGTTTCTTTTCTGGGAGGGATTCTTTCTTTTTTTCTTCTGCCGCAGGTGGTATTACTTTCTCTACAGCTTCTTCTTCTGTCTTGCGGGAAAATACTTTTAACGCGTCCTGTAACTTCTCTTTTAATTTATCGAACATGTTCTACTCATCATCACTCACGTAGTCTTTAATCTGTTCAAAGAGGGCCATGGCCTGTGCTTGTAATTGTTCCAAGATCTCCTGCGCTTCTGCCATTTTTGCCATGATTTTTTGTTCCTGTTCTTCTAACAGCACTAACACCTCATCCACCGTCCGTTCTACAGTAACATTAGAACCTACGTTGACGATCAATTTTGTTGTATCTTTGAGTTCCCCTTTGATGAAAATGCCATTCGCTACAGGCGCTAACAGTTCCTGATTTATTGTAGCCTTTCCGATTTCCTGTACGGCATTCTTGGAAATTTCCAGTTCCATCTGCTGCTGGCTCATCGCCTCTGCTTGTTCTGAGAGATGTTCCATATGCTTCTGCAGGATCTGAAACTCCATGAATTTCTGTTTTACTTCTTCCTCTGTTAACATCTTTTGTGTCATGGAACTACAAATATAAAGTGGTTTTATAAGGTTTTTGCTCAATAATAAAGAGTTCCGCCATCTATATAATAAACTCCCGAAAAGCATAAAAACAAAGCAAGCGCTTCCTTTCTCTATGGCCAGCCAGACAAAACTTCTTCTCATTGCCTGCTCCGGAGACGAGACTGCCAAACTTACCGAAGATATCAGCACGACGTTACGTGAGGATTATGGTCTGGAAGGACAGGTAGAAGTCCTTCTTTCCCAGCGCCGTGCCGAAGTAGATAAAGATACACCAAAAGCCCATCGCCACCCCCTGGTTGCTGATTATTTTCCTGATGCAGAAGTGCAAGTCAATATAGGAGCCAATGAACTTAAAGATGTCATTCGAGGAAAGCATGTTGCTTTAGTAGAACATCTTCTGACACCTTGCCGTAGAGTAACGCCAGAAGATCCTCAATGTGTTTCTGTGAACGATCATGTTTCTACTGTTCGTGGCTTTCTGGATGTCATTTCTAACGTGGAGACCCTGCAGAGAACGCTCGTTGCCCCCTATCTTGCCTATGTGCGTTCTCATAGTGTGGAAAAGTATCGTAAAAAAGGATTTTTTCAGTTTGATTCGTTACGCAGGATGCTCGTGGACTTCCAGCGGGATGGCCTTAATGCCATCCTTACAATCGATCCCCATTCAGAAAAAGCGGCACAAATTGCGGAAGAGTTAGGGATGGAATATCATGCCTCAAATCCTTTTCAATCCGCTCGGGCTATCAACCCCTATAAACTTGGCCTCTCTGGAGGAAAAGCTGGTGAGGTGTTAAATCATCTCCGGCCATATCATGAACGATTAGCTACGATGAAAGAACAAAATGCTCATCACCTGTATGTCGTTTCCGTGGATGACGGCACGGAACACAGGACGGAAAATTTTGTGGAACGTGCCTTTC
>CAYIBV010000004.1:0-28792 GCA_964361725.1 uncultured Methanosarcinales archaeon
CTTTTTGTAACTTCATTTATCTCCTCTCCAGCAACACCTTCCTTTCCACCCTCGCCACTACTCTGCGAATGGCATCCACAGCATCTACATTGGCAGAAATAGAATCTATTCCCTGATGTACTAAGAAATCTGCCATTTCCGGCCTGCTTCCGGCTTGCCCACAGACCGACGTCTTTACCCCATACTTCTTACACACTTTGACAACTTTGGCGATCTCGCCCAAGACCGCAGGATGCATTTCATCAAACAGCTTAGCAATCTTCTCATTATTCCTGTCAATGCCTAACGTCAACTGCGTCAGATCATTCGTGCCAAAGGAAACAAAACTAATTCCTTCTTTACATAATTCTTCAATGATCCAACAGGCAGCAGGCGTTTCTACCATGATGCCAAAGGGAATGGCTTTTAGTGGCTCCAGCCCCACACTCCTCATGATTTCTTTCGCCTTGCGCAATTCTTCCACGCGAATGACAAAAGGAAGCATCACCCCTACATTCTTAACTCCCTCATAATGCAGCTCCCGAAGAGCCTGAAATTCGGCCTGAAGAATCTTCTCTTCATCCAATAATCTCCTGATTCCATGCCAGCCTATCATGGGATCTGATTCATGCGGTTCTTTGTCTCCCCCTTGCAGGTTGCGATACTCATCAGAGCGCATATCAGAACATCGCACCCACACTGATTTCCCAGCAAAAGCTTTGGCAATCTTCCGTATCCCTTCTTTCAGCAATGTAACGTACTCTTCCTCTCTTCCCTGACGAATGTACTCTGCAGGATGTATCCCGCCGGCAGCAATCATGATTTCTGAGCGCACGAGACCAACACCATCTGCTTCGGTCGCCGCAGCATGTTCTGCTAAATCCGGAATGTCACAGATCACTTTAATTTCTGTGGCAGTGATAGGTTCTTCGCCATGCTCGTGAGATACTTCTTTCTGTTTTGGCACGACGACATCAACTCGCCCTTCATATACAACACCTCGGGAAGCATGAACCGTTACGATTTCACCATCGCGCAATACCTCTGTAGCATGTTCTGTTCCCACGATACAAGGCGTGCCCATCTCTCTGGATACAATAGCAGCGTGGCAGGTCATTCCTCCCTCATCGGTGATAATTGCTCCCGCACGCTGCATGGCCGGAACCATATCAGGAGTGGTCATTCTCGTGACTAAAATATCTCCTTTTTGAATCTTATTCAGTTCTGAAGGATCACGGATAATCCGCACCATGCCAGAATATACTCCGGCAGAAGCTGTTTCTCCTCTCAAAATGATTTTTCCTGCTTCTTCCATAACAGACGGCCGTTCTTCTGAGGTACGCTCTTTAAATGTGGTCACTGCTCTGGTCTGGACAATAAATACTATCCCCTGTTCCACTGCCCATTCTACATCTTGAGGCCTGCCATAATGCTCTTCTAATTTTTTCCCTAAGCGGGTAAGTTCCTGAATCTCTTTTTCCGTAAGCACTTGCCGTTCCTGGGTGGCTTTAGGAATCTCTCGTTTTTCATTCTCGCCCCGGGCATTGCGGAACAAACCTACTTCCTGCCTGCGCACTTCTACTGTTTTAATCACTCGCGTCTGCTTATTAACAATATACATATTGGGATTGACTTCTCCCCCTACAATCATTTCCCCTAAGCCATAGACTGCTTCAATAACAATTTCATCAGCATAATTTGTGGAAGGATTTACGGTAAACATGATACCTGATTTTTCGGCATTGACCATTTTTTGCACGAGAGCAGAAATAAACACTTTGCCATGATCAAAATTATTTTTTTCACGGTAATAAATCGCTCGCGCCGTGAACAATGATGCCCAGCACGCCCGGACCGCATTCACCACATTTTCTTTCCCTTTGATGTTCAGGAATGTTGCCTGCTGGCCGGCAAAACTTGCGGAAGGCAAATCTTCCGCTGTGGCAGAAGAACGTACCGCCACAAATTCCTCTTCCCCTCGCACAAAAGAACTGGCGCTTTTCCTGCTTGCTCCTAATAATTCATAGTTATCCTGTATTTCTTCCACCATCTCTTCCGGCAATGGTATAGAAACAACTAACCGTTGAATGGCATTAGCTACATTTTGTAACTGTGTGGTATCTTCATAATTCAATCCCACAAGCATCTGCAGGATCTTCTCCTGAATTTTAGTCTTTTCAATAAACTCTTTATAGGTCTGAGCCGTTACGGCAAACCCATCCGGAACGGGGATGCTGAGATTAATCATCTCCCCCATATTTGCTCCTTTACCTCCCGCTATAGCTATAGAATCTTTATTAAGATCTTTAAACCAGACGCAGTAGGACATGAGACACCTCTTTACAAAGCAAAGATATAAAGAAGGTATTTAAAGTTAATGTGTCGTTACTGCGCTCCAAACGTAAACTCTTTCACTACTTTATACACCGGCCCTTCCGGCAGTAAATGGCTCTCATACAGAACAACACGATCAATCATCATCTTGCCGAAGCGAAGCTTCTGCACTTTCTGTAAGAGATGCTGTAACTTCCCTTGCTTTCGTCCCGATTTCACTCGTAATAACGTGACATGCGGAACATCTTCCCGCTCTTCTTTGCGAATGTCATGAGAAATCCGCCGAAAGCGCTTTTTATGATAGGCGGATTTCTGTGACGCCAGAAAAGCAGAAAGACTAGCATTCATACCGCTATCTAAAGACAGGGTCTTTCTGCTTTTCTCAGCGTAATCCAACGCTTCATGAACATCTTTCAGCAGCGGAAGAAGTTCAGGACATTGCACTCCTCCCCACAGCACGGCAATCCGTTCTGGCCGGGGAAAAGCGCCAACTCCTTGAATGGAAGCGGAAAAAGGATGATGATTCCGTAGCACTACAGAAACTTTCTCTGAGAGAGAGGGTATTTCTGTTTCTGCTACATCGCCCAAGAACTGTACGGTAATATGTAAATTATTGACAGGCACAAATGAAAAATCGCCACCTAACGCAGAAATCTCTCTCAACAACAGTTTTATCTTTTCCTTCACTTCCTCAGGAAGAGGTATTCCCAAGAATAATCGTTTCATGGCTTACTTATCCCTAATTATTCTTAACTATTCTTCACCAAAATTCTCTGTATCTTCATACTTCTTTTCTTCTTCTTTCATTTGATCCAGTTCCCGTTCCGTGACGATCGCAAATTTTGACGAACCGGCCGGGCGCTCTATTTTCTCCAGCAATTCTGCAAATCCCACATTTTGGAGAACTTTAGTGATGCGTATCTTGATATAATCTCCTTTCTGTACCCCAGGAACAAATACCACAAACCCTTTCACTTTGGCAATGCCATCCCCCTTACCGCCCACGGCATCGATACTCACTGTATATGTTTCACCCACTTGTACGGGTGGTTCTTGTTGTTCATTCATAGATAGATACCTCCTTTAATACTTAAATCATTATTTAAAATAGAAGAAAAATCAAACCTATTCAGGAAAAACGTTGCAATCATATCTTAGGTGTTTTCAGGGCTTTAACGTATATAAATCTTTTGCTGGTTTTAGCCAGTTTTTCGTTACAACCGGCTTAACGTCGCCCCTTTTTGATTATTATATCGTGAAGAAGCGCCGCCATTAATGGGACTGCGTAGCGGCACAAGCAGTAATTTTGACTGCATCATTCCCGGCGCAATGTACCCATCGATAATCATAGTATTCTCAAACGTAATTCTCCCCTGAAACACGGGCACGGGGCCAACATAAAGAGCATTACTATGGGCATGAAACGGAATAGACATTCCCCATGGTTCCCGTTCCACAACATATCCTGCGTATCCGCAAGGAATTTCCACATGCTCTGCACTGGCAGAGAGAAAAAAAGTACCTTGACGAAAGAAATTTGGTATTGTCCTTCCTAATTCTCCTTTTGTAAAATGCTTTTCTATGGAATTTCCTGGTTCAATCACTCCCTTTTTATATATTTGAACATTTTCTCCCATCGTAAGAACCATGCCATGGTCAAAACAAAGATCACTCACTGTAAGAGTCCTCCCTTCCCGCCGCAGAACAAGTTCCCCCGCAGCTACCATCCTCTGAAGATGCCCATCAGAACAGTAATCCTGTCCGTCATTGACAAACAATTGTCCTAGAGCATCTCCTTGTTTCAGAAGGACATCCGTCCATGTCTTCAACGTACATAACGGTTTCCATCTTCTGGTGGTGGAATATTTTCCAAAATACGCATCAGACACGGAATCCACTCGCACTCCTAATCGTGCCCAACTGCTGCGTGAAGTAACTTGTCCTCCTAACCCCTCACCTAAAGAGAGTTCTTCTACAGGTTGCCAAAGATAAAAATCGCCAGCACGAGCAACCACTCCCCCCTGAAGAGGAACTTCTTCACAAATCTCTGCAAGAAACTGTTCTTGGGACATCTCCGTTTCCGGCATTGTTGCTGCTCTTACCTCCCGCCGCCGGTACAACCTTCCCAAGCGAACATTCAACGAAAACGCACTATACTCCTCTCGCTCTGTTACATGAAGTTGTTCTTCCCGTTCTGCCTGAAGAAAATCATCAAGACTAAAAAGAGCCATAACATCTTTTTTCCCGTATTATTAATAAAAGTTTAGTCTAAAAAATGATAAAAAGAATAAAAAGAAAAAAATAAAACTGTTTTTATGCCACGTCTCTCAATCCTGTTTCCAGAACTTCGAAACAGCACTCCCCATCAGGCAAGGCGGGAGCATCGATGAGTTTTGCCACTCTCGTGCCTTTCTTCCCTTTCCGTAAATAAATCCGGAACGTCGAGGCGTGCGCAACCACGTGCCCGCCAATCGCCTGGGTGGGATCACCAAAGAACTGATCCGGCCTAGCCATCACTTGATTCGTAACGTAGACACAGATATTATTTGTCGTAGCGATCTTCGACAACATATGCATATGCCGATTAAGCTTCTGCTGCCGCTCCGCAAGGGTTCCTCGCCCAATAAATTCTGCACGGAAATGGGAAGTCAACGAATCAACAACCACAAGGCGCACTTTTTTCTTTTGTTCTGTCATAAGACTCTCAATTTTCTCCACGAGAAGCATCTGATGGTCGGAATTAAACGCCCGGGCAACCATGATTCTGCTCAAAGCATCTTCTGCTGTTAATCCTGCTCCTTTAGCAAATTGCATAATCCGTTCCGGACGGAACGTATTTTCCGTGTCAATATACACAGCATAGGCATCGGGATCTTCTTTAAGTATATTCACACATAAGAGATGTCCTACTTGTGTCTTTCCAGACCCAAACTCCCCAAAACATTCCGTAATCGCTGCCGTCTCAAAGCCGCCCCCCATCAACAGATCAAAAGAACTTGATCCCGTAGATATCTTAGTAATATTTTGGCGCTTCTGCAACACCTCCATACCCGTCTCAAAGCCCATCTTCATACTGTCCCGAGCGGCATTAATCATTTTTCGGGCTACTGCTTCCGTTATACCAGTAACTTCTACCAATTCACCAAGGGTGGCAACGGCTACTGACATTAAATCTCGATAGCCGGCTTGTTCCAACTTTTCAGCGGTAGCGGCTCCTACTCCCGGTAAGTCCTGAACTGACATTTGTTTTTGTTCCACTTTGATACGCACTTTCCGTTCTGGTCTATGCTGTTCCGATTTTTCCTCTATATCCATTTCCAATATTACTTCTGCCATCAGTATGCACCTCCTTTAAATAAATCTTGCTCATTCAGAACAAGCGATTCATACGCTTTCTGCAAGACCACTGTGGCTTTAGGTAAATCACCTACACGCATAGAATTCGTGCTCTGCCATTTTCCTTCCTTGTCCGTGTAACTCCGTTCAATGGAGACAGTCCGATACTCTGTTTCTTCCCCCGTTGCTTTCTGGCCTTTGTTCAGCCACACCGTGGCAGAGATTGCCCCCGCCCGGAACTTTTTTTCTGGCAGATTTCCTGCCCCACTTACTTTTTGTGCTTGTTGCACCACTTTTGTTGTTGCGTTCATGTTGAACACCTCGTTTTTGCTTTCGCGTCTTATTTCAAACCACGAACCATTAGATTCGCGGTGAGGGCAGCCACCATGTGATGGTTGCAAGAAGTAGTCTGTAGTAAGGGTTATATAAACTGGATTCGAGGTTGACCAGTGGTCCAGTGGCTCTTAAAATAAGCTTAAATAAGCTCAAAGATACAGTGTCCAGTGGGGATAATTTTAATGATACACCTAGCCTCTACCATCAAAAAACTTTTATACTACCCATTCTATAAAGGGATGATACAACAGAGGTTAAGCTTATGGAAGATCAACGAAGAATGGTGTGTGACCGCTGCCGGAGCGTCGTTCCTCTCGCCAGCATGAAATATGTACCGAAAGGTGTGGAAGGGAAAACAGCATTATGCGCCCCCTGCCGGGAAGAAACCAGTAAAGTCCCCGCATCCACTGCCAGAAAACAATCCGTCCAGAAACAACGCTACTTCTGCGCCCGCTGCAAGTACAAATTTACGTTCAACGAGCAGGGAAATTCCAGTTTATCCTGCCCTTACTGCAGTAAAGACGACAAATTATTAGAACACAACCCGACAACAGCGGAAAGTTTGCTTCGTTCTGTAGGAGCGAATAGAGAATTGTTTTAATGCTTTGTTATATTCAATCGTATTTAAGTTTTTGAACGGCTCTCTCATTAAGCACGATGTTAGAAAATTATATATAATAATCCCGCAATTCTATATACTATGAAGTTGAATCCTTATCTTGCAATAATCTTTGCAGCAACAATCGGTGGATCAAGTGGTGTTTTTATTAAACTTCTTAATCTTACATCAACTTCAATAACCTTTTTTAGAGTATTCATTCCAGTAATCCTCCTCCTTGCTTATTTTAGTTGGAAGAAGATAAAATTATTTCAGGGAAATTATAAAATCATGTTAATAGCTTCTGGATTAAATGCTGCTAGAATGTTCCTTTATTTCTTTGCATATCTTTATACCTCAATTGGTAATGCAGTAATAATTCTCTTTACATGGCCAATTTTTGCAACAATTTTTAGTGCAGTATTTTTGAAAGAAAAAGTATCAAAAAAAACTGCATCACTTATTGGTGTGGCATTCTTAGGAATTATTATTATGTATATGAATAAAGAAATTAGTTTTGGAAATAAAGACTTCATTGGAACGGCAGCTATGTTGCTTTCTGCAATAATTTTTTCAATCACAGCAGTTATCTTCAAAAAAGAATTAAAAAATTACACCAAAACAGAAACAATCTTTTATCAAAATCTTGTAGGTGCAATTGTTTTCCTACCATTCATTTTTATCAATAAACCAATACCAACAATTGCTCAAACAGGCGTTGCATCTTTATATGGATTTTTAGTGGGTATTGTTGCGTTCTTATTGTTCTTTTTTGCATTGAAAAAATTAAAAATGAGCCATTATTCATTATTCACATATTGGGAAGTACCAGCTGCATTAATATTTAGTGCTATCTTCTTCAAAGAAGTAATAACATTGAACATGATTATTGGAGGAGGATTAATCCTTGTTGCGGGATTATTATTAAGAAAAGAGAAATCTACTGTGCCAGTTGATGCAGACTAGATTGGTAATGAGAGAGCTTTAAATATTACTCTCGGTAAAACCTCGCTTCTTTTTGGAAACTTAAATACGACTTTGATTTTTTCCTCCGCTACGGAACGTTGCACTAAAAATCAATCCCTAACGGGAGAATATAACAGCGATCGCATACGTTATGTCTAATTCAACCTACTATACCCCCCTCTTGTCCATTGATACACTGCCGCAATCTCTGCCCGGCGTACTGCCTCATCCATCTCTGCAGCCATGGATTTAAACACTTTATCTGAGTCATCATCCGCTTCCGTGTAAGGGTGAACATCATCCACCACCAAGGCATCGGGATCGACCCAATAGCGAAGCTGGTGCTCAAAGATATCTGGCGTTCCGGCATTAGGAGACATTGACCTTTCAGAAGAAGATGCCTCTTCCGCAACTTCTTCCAATTCTGGCAGGGAAGCATAGCTTACAAAGCCTAATCCTTGTAATGAACCATAAGTTGTACTGCTTACTCCTAATGGTTGATACAATGCTTCAGAAAACGGCAATGGTTCTCCTTCCTCACGCACCACAATATTGTATAACCCTTCCTGTGAACTCTCAGGCTTATGGGCAACGTAGGCATCCAACGAAGAAAGAGAAGGTGGTTCTTCTAGCACTTCATCAGCCACCGGAGGGGGTGGCTCATCATCATCCGAAACAAATAATACCATCCTCTTTTTTACCTTGTCATTACTGAATACAAACTCATATATAAATGTTTGTCACTACAAAAAATTAAAACATTTTATGTAGTATCGGAGGTGTTCAAGTGAAACGTCTGGAACGTAATGTTCTGAGAGCCCAGTGAGGAAATTAGCTCTTTGATTTGCTTTTGATGCGCTTTTAGCTCGCTGCTGTCCGTTTTCACGTCGATAAAATGAATCCCTGTAATCTTCCTTTCATCCAGTCCCTCAAAGACCACATAGTCAATAGGATTTCCTATGAACTTGCATTCCGATGCTTTAAAAGGAAACTTGGGCAAGTAAGGAGCAAACATCTCTGCCACGTTTCCTTTGATGCCGGACCGCTGTTTGTCTGCAATATCACTGCGAAGATGAGGCACGTGCTGCTGCCACTCTGCTTCTTTTCGCCATTCTCCTAACCGATAAAATATCCAAAATAAGAAAAACACCAATCCACTGAGAATTACCAGCGAAAATGTCGTCAGCTCTACCATCAGCGTACAACTTGACTCTGTAGCCGGGCAAGTTCCTCTTCCGGGTTTGCTTTTTCCACAATCTGTACACTAAATTCCAAGCGGTCAAACATATCATTCTTCTTCACCCGGCCAATCATGCGGAACTGCTCTCCTAGCAAATCTGTCTTTACTTCCTCAAATGCAGATAAATTTTCTTTGAATAACGCCATTTTCTCTTCCGAGAATGAGAGTAAATGATGAGTTTGGTTCTTCCAGAACACGCTGCGGATAACTCCACTGCCATCATCAACCATGGCATTAAGCACATATGATAACATCGGCTGAACAGTGCCATGTTCTGAGCATTGAAACACGCCATTTGATTCCACAGCCCGTTTGGAGCATGTGGAACACACAGTAAAGAACCGTGGATCAAATACTTGCACGATGGTGCCTAAAATCTCCGCTCCTTCCTCCCCCTCTTTTAATTCTTCAATCTTTTTTCGTTGATAGCTCGCGGACTGGCGTATGGTATTGACAGTCTCTCCTTCCGGATTAATAAGAATTTTGCTTTGCTCATTAAAATGAAGTTCTATATTCCCTTTGTTATCCCGCACAGAGACTTGCTTCAAAGAAAGTATATCATTTTCCTGAACGTCCTTAATTTTAATAACATCATCATTCCAGAACACGGCACGGATCGTCCCCGTTTCATCTCCCACCACTAACGAGCAGACTTTTCCCGTAGATTCTCCTTTGGTAAACTCACGGATATCATACTTTCGCACTATTTTTCCCGTGACAGAAATACCCCTCATCCCGGGATAGATTTCTTTAATTTTAAGTTTTTCTTTCCCCTGCACCAGAAGTTCTACACCAAGCTCATTGGCGATAATGTGAGCTGCCCCTTCTTCGCTGATAAGACCGGAAAGATCATTGATTTTTACTTTTATTTTTTCCTCAAGTTCCTGAGAAGAAATTTTTCCACTCTTCACCAATTTCTCTTTAATGTCCGGCAAGGGAATTTTATACATACATATACCACCTTTTTTTCTCTATTTCAAGAAGGCGGGTTATTTATAAAGTTTTAGGTGGTGAAAAAGAAAGAACCAAAGAACTGTCAAAAGGAGTAACAGGGTTATGGGGGTGCTGTCAATTTATGTGCATGTAACTTGGCTTAACCGTTTATGGGTAAATTTAATCAGGGAAATCGGTGAAATTCCAAAGCCCGATAGAGATAGGTTATCGCTTGGTGGGTATATTCTTGAGGGATAAATGCAGAACAAATAACGGCATCCTGAGCGCCACTGTACATGGAAATAGGAATTTTTCTTCTATTCAGTGTTCCCCGGAGAATCTCCTCTGCTTTCTTACCATCATTACGGACCAAATTCATCCCCTCACCCACTAAAGCAATCCGGGTCATCATAGTAGTTGCCGTCGTTCGATGTCCATTCTTATCCAGCTGGGCGAGGAGAGAGGATAAATCACCTTCCAATTTAAACGCGTAAGTGCGACAAGAGTCACCGTCTACTTCGCTATCAATACTGAATCCTTGTTGTGCAAATAGTGCTGCTACGCGTGCTGCTTGTCCTCGCTCATTCATCCTCATTCCATAAACTGTCATAAGCATGTATCCATCTACGTGAGCAATTGCTTTTACTCCATAATAATCTGTAGAAGGGTTAGCATGGATTAAAGTTCCTTGTTGGGAGAAATCAAAACTATTCTTGATCCAAACGGGGATTCCCCGTTCCATGGCGGGACGAATGGCTACATCTTTAATAATGTCTGCTCCCAATCCGGCAAAAGCCTCTGCTTCCCGATAGGTTAATTCCGCAATAGGCCCCAGTCCAAAGATAATATTAGGGTCAACGGGGAGAATGCCATTCTGATCGCTGAAAATACGAATTTCATCAAGGTAAAGGGCCGCTCCCCAGTACGTTGCTGTGCCATCTGACATCCCTCTTTCTAGAGTAACTAACTCTTTTGTTCCAGCCCGTGTCCCGCCAAATCCCCCCATAATCGCAATTTTTCCTTTCAACCCTCTTTCTTTTGCTACTTGAGTAATCCTTTGAAGAGTAGCTTTATGATCTGCGGGAACCATATTATAACTGCCATTATGCACACCGATCATCCCATTTTCATCATAATCTAAGAGTACAAACTGTAAATCTGGAAAAGCTCGCTGCGCTTTCGTCGATAAAACCACTTGCTTATGCCTCTCTGGAAGCCATATTATCTTTGCTTTTGCCGCTTCATCTACATTTCCGCTCTCAAGAATTTTCTGCACCTCTCGTATATGCTCCTCAGCAACACTTGAAAGAAGACCGTGATCATGAACATTCCCCCGAAGAATATCTTCCAAAACTCTCCATTCATGCTCTTTATTTCTCCCTTCTGCAACGTCAATAGCATGATCCGTCGCTTTACGGCCATCCGGAGTACCATCTTTTTTTCCGACTCCTGAGCAAACCAAAAGAGTGTATGTATCTGAACCAAAACTATGATAAGTGTCTGCAATATGATTCAATGCGGCGGTATCTCGTTCTGCATTGAGCAGCGACGTGCCCCCATATTTCTCTACAATACCCCGATGATGTTTCATGTTACCTCTCATTCCCCACCATTTGATCTAAAGTCTGTCTGACTCTGATAGGTTCAATAATCCCATCTTTTCTGAGCAATACTTCTGCCGCTTCGGGAAAAGAATTATAATTTTTCAGGCTCATTCCAGAACAGTATGCGCCTGCTCCACCAACAATAAGTATATCTCCTTTTTTTGCTTCTGGAAGTAAACGGGGAAGCATTTCTTCCGGCATGTGAGGAACAAGAGTGGAAACATCCCCGCTCTCGCAGCAATGGCCGGTTACAACAGACTCCACCTCGTGTTGGGGAGCATGGCCATACGCTAAAACCATAATGAGATGTTGTGCGCCATATAATATTGGCCGGGCAATTTCAGTCATCCCAGAATCAATAACAATAAAATTATACTTGTCAGTGGATTTAACATCAATAACTTCGGCAAGGATGACACCAGCATTCGCAATGAGGTATGTTCCCGGTTCTATCTCTAAATGTAACTCTCGCTTTGTTCTATGATAAAAAGCGCTAAACTGTGCTTGTACCCGGGTCCCGCACTCTTGTAAATTTGTTGTTTTTTCCTCAGGCACACGGGCTACTTTAAACCCGCCGCCTAAATCTAAAGTAGTAACATCGGAAAATTGTTCTACCATCCCTAAACTTAGTGCTGCTGCTTCTTCCCACACGTCCGGATCACTTCCGGAGCCGATATGGGTATGGAGAGCAGTTACCCGCAAACCGTAGTCTTTAATTATCGCCTTCGCTTGATCTATTTGTTGATGCCAAATCCCAAAGCTAGAGGCAGACCCGCCTACATTGGTTCTATTGCAATGCCCTGATCCCAATCCCGGATTGATACGAACTCCCATCTCACGACAACTGCTTCCTCTCAGAGCTTTTCCTATTGTTTCAAGTTGAGTGAGAGAACAGGCGGTTATTTTTCCACCACCGGCAATGAAATAAGTTATATCTTCTTGGGCAGGAAGTTGTTGAGCTGTAAGCTTTATTTTCTCAACTGAAATTCCGGCCTTTTGCGCCCGTTGAACTTCAAAGTAAGAAGAGGCATCAATATGCAACCCATACCCTTCAAAGAGTTGAAGGATTCTTCTGGTAGGCAACGCTTTCATGGCATAGCGAACAGTTAACCCATACTGGTGAGGGAAATCCAATGCTGCCCTGGCTGCTTGTTCAAGGAGAGACTCACTATACACATAAATAGGGGTACCATAATCATTTTTAATCAGGGTTATCTGATCGCCCGTTACGGCGCCAAAGATTGCATCCATGAAGCTGCTGGAAGTAGGGGTTATTATTTAAAGGTATCAGTGTCACTACTAAAGAAAACTAAATTGGTTTATGTTTCACAAACCCTATAATTTTTGACTCTTTCCCCGCTTTTACGCTGCTTACAGCAAACAAATATTCTTTTCCCGGAACAAGACGGGCATCCTGCACTAAATATACAATCTTTCCCTCACAGCGATATCCGTTCATGGGTTGTTTCTGCTCCGTGCAGGCGTCTACAATCTCCGAACTGGCAAGAGTATATTTATCCCAAAAATATTCTAAACGCACGCGTTCCCGTAAATCGGCAGCATAACCTTGGCTGTCACCTAAGAATACATAATCAGTAAAGTACATAGAATACGCCTCGACATCAGCATCTTCTGAAAAGGTAAGTTCATAACTTGCCAGAGAAGGAGAATACAATACACCCACCCCCTCTACAGTAAACGGTTCTAACGGGGTAAAATCCAATGCTAACATATATTTCATCCCAGAGGATGAAGAACTACAAAATACTTGTTTCCTTCCTGCGGCCATGGACTCACCCTCACATCCTCCCCGTTGCCATCCTGTGGGCAGATGCTGTTGCAGACATATTTCCAAATCACGCTGGTTGCGGCAGGTATTGACCAATACCACACTATTCTGAGATAAAATATCATATTCCTCCAACGATGAACCAATATCAACCGTAAACCCCGTGTCAAAAGAATATTTCCCATACACCGTCACAATTTCTTCAGGTGATCCTTGTGCCCTCAATAATGTATGATCAAAGCGAAGAGCAGAAAACCTTCGTTCCGGGATGGCTGCTACCAGCCTCTGTTCCACCAAAGATACTGCACTGTCTTTCACAGCAGGCAAGCACCACCCCTCTTGCTTATTCCATAACGCCATTCCGTTTACTTCTCCGCATCGCGCATCAGCTTCTTGAAATCCTCCCTTCTGCGCTAGTTCTTTAAGCACTTCTCTTCCGATGATAGCTGCACGTGCTTCGATGCTTACTCGTTGTGCTTCTGCCGCGCCATAATTCTCAGTGATAAAATTCTTCTGCCATTCTCCCCGTACACCCGTGCCGTGATCAACCTCTGTACGCACCATAAAGAAAATGCCGATCGCTACCAGTAATCCTATGACAGTCCAGTGAAATATTTGTGCTTTCCTGTTCATCGTTATAATTTCTCCCCGGGCAGTGTAAATCCCCTCTGAAAGATTTCTTTTGCTTTCTTTGCCCGATATAATGTTATCCCTATCTGTTTCCCGTCAGGGAGAGGGATATTCATAGATCCTACGCGCACACTGTCTTCTCCCATCACAATTAATGCTGGTCGAATGACACTGGCATCTGGAAACACCCATACTTTTTCTCCAGTAGGATACATAATCACTATTCCTTTGAGAAAAGGACTGTCTCGTTCCTGAAGATATTGTATGGTCAATTCCTCTAATTCTTCCCGTTGTTGTTCATCACGTTCGCCCCGCACAATCAGTTCTGCTGCCGTAGCGCTTCCCTGAAGAGGTGTACGTAAATATCCTATAATTGCCTGCTGCGCTTCTAACGCTTCTTGTACACTCAGAGAAGATTCCTGCTGTGCTTGCACGCTTCCCTGCAGTACAACATAAAAGAATACTAACACAAAGACGCTTCCCAAGATGAGTAAAAACACATCACCGGGATGGTCCAATACTCCTTTGCGTGTCCATGACTTCATGTTCCCCTCCTCTCCTGCACGTATATAACCATCATGTCCGGCATAAATACTGTACCATTCCATACGTTCATCTCACGAAATAACGTGAGATCATCAGCATCATTAAAATGATAATTGTTACTGATTACCTCTTTGTCATGCTTCAAGAGCTTGATACGGAAATTAAACGTCTTATACCCTTTTTCTTGCGGGGTGATATAACATCGCGCCATCTGTTCGTTGGTAAAATGAGAAAGATCAATGCTTTGCTCTTTCACCGTGCCATCAGGGTATTGATAGGCAAAACATTCTGGCATCATGCCAAACCGTGATATGAGCAATGACGACTGCACGCTCGCTGGCTGTTGTGTCAATTGTGCAATATATCCAGACAGTAACAAAGCAATAGCAAATATGGTAAACGTGATAACCACAAGAGTAATAACCCAATAGATGCTATACCGGATATCAAACTGAGCGTGGCTATCCATGCTCACACCTTTTGATATTGATATCTTTTCCCACTTTTTCCACACAGACGGTTTGCACATTCACTAACGATCCCGAAAGAGTATATCCTTCCGGAAGGAATACTGAACGGGAAACCCATCTTGTCGCAGGCTCGTCTTGCTTATACAATGTGATATTCTGGGCAGCATGAACTACTAGAGAATACGCTGACAAATCGCCGGGGTAATAGACAAGGGCATTTCCCGGCATGCCGATGAGAGCATGAACCATCATCACCATATCTTCTACAGTATTTACTTTTATCGTTGTTTCTGATCGCCCTAACCCATACGCTACACTAAAAATGACAGAGAGTATTACCACTACCCCTAATATGGTAAAAATCATCATCAAAATAGTAATCCCTTTGGTGTTCATGGTAATCATTTTATTTTTTAATCTTTCATTTTTAATCTTATTATTTTACCTGAACCACAACGGTATTTTGTTCTTTCCCTAATTCTAAAGCATAGCGCCGTGGATCATCTTCTGTTCTATACAGTACGGAGGGCATAGACAAAGAAATTCCTGCATCCAACGGTTCTACGATCAACTTTTCACAACTTAATTGAATATCATATATATCATAAAACGCAGGGAGGCAGCGCACATTTGTTTCTAATTCCCGTGGCTCGCTTTTCGTCACCCCCTGACATAAGACAAGACACTGTTTCCCCACGCATTCTGTGGTAGGATAGCTAAAATGTTCAAAGTATAATTCATCACAGAAGTTTCGTGAAATACATTTTCGTTGTTCTGCCCGGGCAAGCGTGCCAAATCCTTTCGCCGCAATACATTCCGGAACAGGATCGCCAAGCCCGATCGTGCTGCGCGCTCCAGTCATTGCCGGTGAAAAATAAAACAACGCTGACTCTTCATCAAGGATCAGAACCCAGCTTCTGGCCTCACCTTCCCGCACTAGAGACATCTCCGCAATCTCGCCCGCCAAAGCATGAAAACTTGTTTCTGCCTGATCACTGCGGGAAAATCTCCCTACCAGTTTAGAGCCATATACACATGCTGGAGCAAAGACAATAATCGCTAATATGATCGCCGCAATGGCCTGTACCATAAAATCTCCTTTCTTGTTCATGGTCTCAATGATTATTGTTCCGCAACTTTCACCACGCTGAAAATGTATTGTTCGCTCCCTGTGCTATCCTGTAAAGAAATGGTATATTCTCCTTCTTGCCCTAAGACAAGCGTTCCCCCAGTTTCTCCGATTCTGCCCGGAACTATTTCTATTTCTTCTCCTGCCGGAGTAATGATATGCAGCCAGCATTGTTGAGGGCAGGTGAATTGATAAAACAACTGTTCTTCTGTTGTTTCTGGCGCAGCAATGTTCCCCTGCGAATCCAAAATCTGTAATGAAAATCTTTCTTCTGGAATAGCCCCCCCTCCAACAATTATATTTCCACATTTCTTATCATTGGTATTGAACTGTTTCCTCTCTTCTGCCGCCTGCACAAAGGTTATCCCTTCCGGACAGCCGTTGAATTCCGCTCCTCGCGTCCCGGGAGAGCAAGGACATTTATCAAACGTATTCTTCACGCTATCTCCATCAGTATCATCAGAAATATCGCTCAGTGATCCTTGAAAGTAATCCTTAGCGCTGGAAGTCCCTTCCTGAAAAAAAACAATAAGTAAAAGTCCTGCCACAATCGCCACCGCAGCAACCATCAATATAGGAAGAACCATATCCGCCCCTTTCCGATTCATCATCATCACCTCATTTAGTCCCCTGCTAAATCGCCTGAACCACAGAATCGTTGTCCTGTTGCCCCTTCACTAAGATATATAGAACTATATAACCGCTGCTTATATAAATCTTCTACTTTGATGGGACCACCCTGCTGCACCAACGTATACGCCGCTCCTCCAACAGTTAGTTTCGCTCCGGCGATAGCTGTTCCGGCAATGAGTTTTATGGCGAAAGGAGTGCATAATCCCTCTGTGACTACCACACAGGTGATCGCCCCTACTGAGGCCAGAGCAATCAATGCTCCGCCTGCCACTGTCACTTTATTTATCGTAGATTCATCTGTATTCTTAGGTAAGAATGAAATAGTGTACGCCCGGCCCGCTTCAATCCCTTGGGGGGCAATGTTCGCAAAATATCCCGGCCCGCCGTAGCTCTGAATATATTCAAGATAATTCACACTTTCATTCACCCACGTAGGATGATGTGTGACCATATACTGCAGCAATTCTTCAGAAGAAATCGGTGCATTCTGTCTTTGCGCATCTTTGATCGTGCGCTGATCAACAATAACATAATAACAATTAAAGCATTGATTGGGCTGATCAGCCGTTCCTAATAGAGAAGGAACAAGATCAACACGTTGTCCTTTGAACGGCTCTTCAAATCGCCCCTCTCCAAACATTTGCCAGCACTTGGCGATTTTCTCTGCTACTTGGGATGTAATCTCTTCCCTCTTGCCTTTAATCTTTAGATCAATAGTTTTACATAACACCGGCACGGGTTTGATCTGCGCTTTCACGGCAACATTGTCAATATTTACCTGCATGCTTGCCCGCAACGCCACACTGTTCCTGCATAACACTTCCGGCTCTTTGTCTTGCGCTCTTGCGTACGCTTTCATCACCGCTCCTGATACAAACATCAATGCCACCACGACAGAAATGATCACAACCAGCTGTCCGGCAATTCCTACCTCTCCTCGTTTTAGCATTGTTCTACAAACCTCCTTTGTAATCCTATTCCAGGAAATTCCCGCGGCGGGCTGATGTCTGGCTCTTTTGCTAACCCCTCTTCATCCGGTCCGCTGCTGCTCAACGGAAAGAAACAAATATGATTATTATCAGGAGTGAACAAGACATTATCGGAAAAATCAACGAATCCATTTCCATAATCTATCCGATTCGCGTTCGAGCCAAATGTTGGGGCATCATATACCATAACCAGAGAAGAAACACGCCGAAAGTACGTTCCTGTCACACCCCTCCGTTGAAATGTATTTGTTTTTTCATTAAATCCATACTCCACATGTAAGAATTTTCGGGTAAACACTTCGGGAATGGCGGTATTATACTCATCCTCTCCGGCAATTACACATAAGCGCATATCTTCAAACGTTTTTTCCTGATCAGTATCACGGCGCAATCCTCCGGAACCAAACACGGTCATTACCACATCATTCCCTTGTTGTTGTAATCGTATGACTGTACCTTGCTCACCAAAATCTGAAAATCCAGAAAATCCTACAAAACAATCCTGTTTCGCAGAATTCTTAAGATGATTGACCGCCCCCACAAACGACTGAATTTCCTGTTGATGCTGTTCTGAGATAATATCCTGTGCCTGTACTGCCTTCGCGCCAATGCTGGGATTGATGGCAGAAACAATCGTCCTCATGGTTTCTTTAACCGCTCCCTGCGCTTTAGAAAATGAACCTTCTTCTCCAAACAACCATGCTGCCAGTAAAACTCCCGCCACGATGGCGACGATCATCAAGATCAATTTCTCCAGGCTGATCATTGGAAGAAATCACCTACGTTTTCCAACAAAGAATCTAATCCCTCGTTCAGACTTCCATACCATACTAACAGGACAAGTAACAATACTGCTGCTAACAGCAGCAACACCAGCATCCACATTTCCATCCCTTTTTTGTGGTGAAATAAATCCATCATGGCAAAAACCTCCCCTGCAGCTGCCACAACCCATAGAGGAAAGCAATTCCTAATAAAACAGTAAGAATAATCATCGCCAATGTGGAAGGACTTGTCCAATCTACTGCATGCTTGTCCATCCTTCACCTGTAACAATAGCCATCAGCACATATTCCTGAGGAACATAGTTCTGTCGAAGAGCAGCGTTCTGGGCTGCCGATACAACACTCTCGTTCCGCCGGACATTCAAACGCTGATGCTTTAAGTGTTCCTTTGGGACAGTCTCCTTGTTGAGTGGAACAGATGCCCCCTTTACTTTCGCAGGAAGATAATCCCTGCCGTGCCGCGCCTGTGCGCTCTGCAAAAATCATCAACAGGACTACAACGGCAATGAGGGCAACTACCGCTCCAATGATAATCCACCACATCTCTGCCTCCGCAGTACGATTCATAGAGTAACTCTCCTAACTCCAGGAACAGCTTTCGCTTGCTTCGCATGCCACCCGGTCTGTAAACCTGTTACAGGCTCGAACTTCTTCTTGAAACACAGTCTTGGCTCGCTCCTGATCATCTGCAGATTCTGCCCGGGAAAACGCGCTATCAAAATTAGCTTCTGCCGCCGCAGAGGGATGACATTGCCCGTACTGTACACGCATCTTTATTAACTCTGTCTTTCCTTCTTTACTTAATCCCACTTGAAATTTCCCGATCTGGCCGGTAAAGACCATTACTAAAACCACTAACACAATCAACGCCAGTGCGGCGATAATAATCACATTTAAAGAAAGCCCTTGCCCTTTCTTGGAAACCATGTTCTACACCTCATTTTTTGCTATGTTGTAACGCTATTGACTTCTTAATCTATACTAAAACTCTTTAGATTTCTGTTTAAAATCTAAAGAGTTTGGTATATACCAAAAGAATTAAGTTTTGAACTTAATTCTTTTTAGTATACAAACAAAATATCCTATATAAATCTTGCGATGGTTTTAGAGACAAAGTGGCATAAGAAGTCTCTCTTTCAGCAGCTTAATCACACAATCTCAACTTCGCCTGCACTAATCCTCCCCCCGTAAGGGGAATGGGTTGTTCTGCGGCATCGATTTCTCTGGCATTCTCACATCCATTCTTATTGGTAATAGGATCAAATAATGATTGTGGTTCTGCCCCCCCTAACAACATCACCGCAGAAAAGTCATAGCGCTTATTCCATGTTCCTAACGTTCCTTGTAATAATTGGTTTACTGTATCGTTAAAATAGGGACAGCTCGTTTTTCCATCACAGGTATATCTCGGTGAATTACCAATTTTCTCCAACGTACAATCTTCTAAAATATCTTTTCCCAACGACAAAGGATTAAAGAGGGGTTGCCCATCTTCACCCATACACGTTCCTGCCGGCACTGTCGTCCTCATTACTGCACTAATGGTACTGTACGCTAACCCTTTCCGGGTAAAAATCTTCTTTTCCGGTTTGTCTTTCAGGGCAAATTGCGCGAGAAACAATAATCCTAATGTAATCAAGATAACGATAATGACCAGTCCCACCACCTCCATCTGTCCTTTCTTCATGCGTACACTTTCACCTCAATGTAGCCATACTGAAATTCTTCTCTTCCCCCAGGAGATTGTTCACGGATAGTCACCACAAAAAATGTGGTTTCGGTATTTTTAGAATCTGGTTTTTGTTGGTCATAAATAATGTGGTGTCTAGGATCCCCTACTCTCACTTCATAAATCGTAATGGTGGCATAGGAAAATAATTCAAAATAATAGTCTTCACGATGGGATTGTATTACCCCCTCTCCCTCAAGCTGCCGTAACTTTAATCCATCAATGCAATTATCAACCGGTTCTGCGGTAAACTGTGTACACATCAGTTCCGGAAGAAACAGGACACGCAACGTTGTGCTCATAGCCCGTTCTGCCAACAATTCTTCTTTCTGTTCCTGAATGGCCGTGCTTTGATAGCGATAATAAAAGATCATCCCAAACAACAATAACACAAAAAAAATAAAAAGTACTGCAATCGTTTCTGTCATGCGTACCTGTGCTTTTCGTGTGGAAAGTGTGGATATCATAGTAATTGTATTATAGCAGTATTATGTTAGTTTATGTTTGTTTATTCTGTTAGTTTATGCTAGTATAAAGGAATGCAATTATTGTTATGCAACAATTGATTTGTAGAGATGACCTCACGAGCAGTGGTTATAAAGCCGCCACAAAAGGCAGGTTGGGAGGCATAATGTTCCACGCAACTGTCTGCTGCTGATTGATGATTTTGTAGTAATCGTGCCATGTTATGTTGAACATTCCCCTGTTGAATAAAATCAAGACATCTTGTAGGGATTGCATCTCTCGCATGCTTTCGTTCCATCTCCTCTCGTTTCTTCCCATACACTTCTGTAACATACTTCAACCGCTGAAATGCTTTCCCCATATTACAGCGATACTGTTCATCATCGGCGGCAAAGATGGCAGCAAATTTGGCGGCATCTCTCTCTCCTCCCAACGAAACAACCTCCACTGATGTTCCTATCTGTTCCCATCGCCCCTCATTCTGGTGATAGTATGTAACTGTATTGCCCCGCAACGTCACGGCAGTGAGATGATCACCAAGAGCATGTAACTGTTCTGGGATTCTTTCCCCTGCTGCTATTGAACCACCAAAATCTACAATACGTATCTGATAATTCTGCCCTGGTTCTACATTGGCAAGATCATCAACTTCAACAGTAAACTGCTCTGTAGAATTCATAAATTCTATAAAGAAAGGATCATCGTTTTGGATCACAGAATATTTTGTATTTTTGGAACTTACCATCAACAAATCTATAACTTTATAAGGCATGACATAGGGCAGGCTCCACGTAATCAATGTCGTGGTCTTTAATTCTTTGGGAGAAAATATGGGATCGCGGGCATTTTGCACCCGCGCTTCCTGTCCGGCAATGCCAAACGTGCTGACACTATTCTGACAGGCAAACTCTAACACATATTCCCCCAACCCCAGAACGTTAATAACATTCTTTGTTTTCTCAGATACTCCCGCCGCCGTGAACAGCGATTCCATGGTCTTGATGACATCCGCGGACAATTGCTCTTCGGAAATATCTTTCTGCTTTACCACTATACCCGCAAAAAAAAGCAGAATGACCACTCCCGCGATAAGGATATACACCCAGTTCACGGTCAATTCTAATTGTCCCAGTCTTGCCATCTTATTGTCCGGGAGGCGGTGGTATTTGTAACGCTGTTTTGTCTCCCTCCCCTTCCAACCGTAACGAAAACGAACTTTGAGTCAATGGGATACAGAGAATTCCTCCCGGAATATTTATCTTATACACTTTGATCTTCACGGGTGCGGGAGGAGTTAAAAATACATTTTCATCGGCATTATCATATTTCACTTCACCAGCACTTTCCTGCGCCTGCTTCCAAACTGTACAGGCGACAGGATCTGTTAAAGGAAGAGTATTACAATTTGGATTATACCTCTTATCCAAATCCACAAAACAAACCTGTGTATATCCTGAAGGGAGACGATAGCGTACTTCCCGCACTGACCCATATTCAGAATAAATCTTTTTCACAGAACTTTCCAACTCGGTCTTGAACTGTACAAGTTCCACCTGCTGTCCTTTCTCCAGAAACTGATTGATCGCTTTATACCCAAAGATCATGATCAGCGCAAAGGTCAACGCGGCAATAATATAGACAAATACTTCTCCCACTCCCATGCCTTTCTTGGAAAAATGAATTTTCATAATATTATAGGAAGGATACCCAAAAATGTACTGTTTTGGGAAAGCCTGTTACCTCCGTTGTTAAGCATTTTTAGTTATTTGTTCTATTAAATTTCCCATCGCCACATAAATCATCAAAGAGTAGTTGCTGTGTTCAATATTAAATCATCAATTTGCATTGCGTTAATCTTATAGACTATCAAAATACCCGCAAAGATTATACTTAATATCTCTGCAAAAATCAAAGTGAGGTTATAAATGCTCATTGTAAAACACCTGACTTAAGAATAAACATTATTAAAGCAATAACTGCAAATACAATAACAATCCAACCGATAACTGTTAAGACGTCTTTTAATCTTCTTTTTAAAGTTTTACCCATTTTTATCACATTTTATGTTATATTCAAATTTTCGCTGTTGTTCTCTCATCTCAACACCGCATAAATAATCATTCCCACCGTAAATAATATGGCCACTATCCCTAAAATCAAGGCAATAAGATCTAAAGTTATTTTTTTTGTTTTTGCCATTGTAACCTCGTTTTATATTTACCTAACTCTTAACATTAGTTGAATTTCTGAGTTTATTTTTTCTCAAACTCTCCAAACATGCTTTTCCTCTCTTTTTGTTTCAGTTTCTGCTGCCGCTGGGTTTTCAGCTTTTGCTTCATGCTGCTCCAGGCATCGCTTACAGGCTGGGTAACTTGTTTGACCACTTCTTGTGGTTGAAAAGAACCCATAAACGAAGAGGCTGGTGCTTTCTTCTTTCCGGAAGTATTGTAATAATAGGCTAAATATCCTGCTCCTCCTACTGTAAACAGCAGCCCTAGGATCAACAACACCCATGCCAGAACATTTGTTTCTGTTTCTACGATGGTATCATCCCCCCCGCCCGGCGCTCCTCCACTTTCATTTCCTCTCGAGAAAAGATCTTCATTATCTGTATTCGGTCTGTCTGCAAAGAGGCAAGGATCGCTTTGTCCCATATATTCCTGATAATTCGTCGTTCCATCATCATCGTAATCTTCTTCTGCGTCAGAAAGACCATTCATGTTGCTATCTCTCGCAGCAAAGTTTAACTGACATTGTTCAGTATGGAAAAATGTCTCCCAGACGTCTGGCAGGCCATCTCCATCTGTATCATTGCGTTGTTGTGTACTTGTTTCTCCCATGGCACAGCCATCTATTCCTACTATTTTTCCTGCGGCCGTGCCCGGACAGCGATCACAGCTATTGCTGATTTTATCTCCATCCTGGTCTGGAAAGGTAACGATTTCTTTTCCCGTAGCATTATTGCCATGGGTATCACGGGCAGCATAACAAATCCATCCCGTTTGATTAAATAAGATATTAGCACCACTATAGGGATTGATGGCAGAACACGCTGCCGCATTGCTTGCCTTGCCATGCATGAACTCTCGGCAGCCCAGACGATCAGTACAGACTAAAGAAGCCATCACGCTGGTACAGCTTTCATTGACTACTACACGTACCTGTGGCGGCTCGTCATCCTGAACGCAACTGGTATCATTCTCGGAAACTGCGGTTACTCCGTCGCTGTCTGCAAATACATTCGCCCAATTTCCCGCCTCATCCCCTGCTCTTACCCTGATAAGATAATCTCTTCCTGCAGTGAGGTTCAGTCCTGTCAGTATGATGGGCTGGTTATAGGCAACTGTTCCATTTGCTAACCGTTGCCCCAATGGTATGCGTTTCTCATATAACTCAAAGAAATATGCTGAGATACGTTCTTCATTGGTATAGACAAAGGCGCTCAGTTCAGATAAAGAACAGGTCTTATTACCGTCATCAATGCGTGTGATAGTGGGTGCCTGATTGTCAATGGTAAAGCGGATTTCCCGTGTTGCTAACAACCCGTTCTCGGACATCACACAGCGTACGGGGAAAACATATGTGTTATCATTTAAGTTTATCAATGGGTGCTGATGGCTCGTTGCTCCGGTTTGGGCAAAAAGAACAAGCTGTCCCGTGCTATTCTGAAATTGACATTGCGCGTTCTTGCTGGTGATGACGTTTAATGTCACATTTCTATTATGAATATAGCCGCTGGGGGCGACGGACACGATGTCTCCTACAGCAGAAAGATCAACAGCGAATGTTATATTTCGTTGTTCTGACAACATTCCCGCACCATTCATACATTGAGCGACTAACGTGTAATTCCCTGAGCCTCCGTGGGTATACGTTGCCCGGTGCATGCTCTCTAAGATTGGCGGCAGGTGTTCCATACCAGGGAAAGAGTGTGTCATAGATTCAAACTCGCTGGCATCTTCATCATACTTACATAACGTAAAATCATCTGTTTCTACAGTAAGATTTACGGTGTGTCCCTGCAATGCTGGATTAGGTTCTGCCACTGCCCGTTGTATTACAGGGGAAGAAAGATCATACAACAAGTGAATTATTTGTTCTGGACTTAATTGGCCGGCAAGATCTGTACAGCGGATATGCAGCTCACGTTCTCGATCATTGTCCGTAAACGGCGTCCGTTCAGAGGGAAAGTTGTCAAATGTGTATCGTTCCTCACTCTGTTGTGTCAAAAGACGGGCTTCATCATAATTTTCTTCTGTAATGGGAGCAAAAGAGTAGCGACATTCCTGCGTAGGGACGCGTGTCTGAATGCTGAGATTCATCAAAGTGGTGTTATCAATTCCCCACAGCTCCGTTTCATTGCCGCGGATGATGTAATACTCATCAGGGTTCAGCAAGTGAATGCCAAAACCTCGTATGTGGATAGTTCCACAAGTTAGTCCATTTTCTTCAAGTCCTGCTTCATCAACAGAATAATAACAGATACGCTGCGTATGTTCTACAGATATTGTTTGTCCTAAAGGCAATAGTTGATACAGAGCACTACCTTTATTTTCACATCCTTGCAGATGATCGGGATCTTCCAAGCAATATTTTGTTTCCCGACAAGCATTTCCTTCGGCAGTACATTCAAAGCGTACAATGGCAGAAGAAGTGTATCCTAAATCCCAATCTCTTCCCAGCGGCCGATCTTCCCTTACTCCTTCTTGCAGAACGATCTGCGTTCCCTGAGGACCGTCAAAGTCCACCACGAATGAAAATAAATCAACAAATGTGTCTAACTGCCCAGCAGGATTGGGATCAATAGTGATACAGCGAATAAGATAAGTATACTCCCCCGTAAGGAAGCGCGAAATACGTGCAGTTTGATGTACTGTACTGTCGTCACTTCTTACAAACCGTTGATTATTTCCACTGGGAAGACGTTCTCCCCCGGGTGTTTCTTCTAATTGGCACGTTGCAGGGATGGTTGTTCCTGCTTGGAAAATAATGGTGTCAGAGGCCACAATACTGTTTAATGCCGGAGAAACAACCTCGATACGTCTCTCGCGATCTAACCCTATGCGTCCCGGCCGTTCCGTGTGACTGTTGCCCACAGCATCGGTACAACTTACTGTTACTTCATACAACGCTCCCAGAGCAGGAATTACAACACGCAACTCTTGCTCACTTGCTTTAGATTCAGAATGTTGTTCTCCTGCGGGCATAAGTGGTGTGACATTAAACTGACAAGACATTGGTTCAGAAGGTTGGTCTACCCAGACGGTAAGTTGATTCCTCAATACATCTCCTTCTGTACGAACCACGAATTGCGGTGCTTTATTGTCGATAAACACTGTTGTTTTCTGCAATGCCTCACGATTAGAATATTGGTCCACAGAATAATACTGCACCGTAAATGTCTGTCCATCAACTGCCATGCCAACAGAGGAGGCAATATTCACCACTTTTCGGTCTTGTGGGGTAGACGCATAGCGCACTTCTTGAAAAACGCAGGCAACACCGCCCTCTGGCGATTCAAAACAATAGTTCAATACACCTAAGTTTGATTGCCCATCTGAAGCAGTAAATGTAAGTCGCGGTTCTTGCAGTGTAATGATTCTTCGTGCTTCTACAATAGATGTTGCTGGCGCTTCGTTGTCTATCGCACATAACTTAAAATTAACATCATTGAGGGGACTTTTAAGACAATCATCCTGTAAATTTGCATCCCCATCTTTCCAACATGATCCACCCCTCCATCGGCATCGTCCCAAATCACAGGAATCTCTAGACAATTGGAGTGTCCCGTCAGGGTTAACAGCAAAACTTTCCCCATTAGCGGCGCATTCTGCTTCTGTCCGATAGCGGTAACACCCCGGGTCATCTGCGGCAGGGTTGCTCACCGCAGCACACTGAGAGCAAGAGCGTAAGGAGCCATCGGCAAAACAGTTTCCTAATGAAGAACATACCTCTCCCGTACAATAAAAGTTTTCAAACAATGTTCCAGTCTTGCCGCAGAGAGTACATTTGTCTTCCTGTTGATAATTATCCTGTACACAATAGCCATGCCCAGTTTCTGGAGTGGTAAATGGCACAGCAAGAATAATATCACCTTCACCATAAACATTAATACCTGCCCCTACATCTACCCAGCGACAAGCATCTGTCAAGCAACTGTTTATGGCGCAGGCATCTCTGCTGTTGTAATCAAAACAACTTTGGACTGTCGTACAGGCATCGCAGCGATCAACCACGGTGTTTGTGTAATCATAATAACAGAACTGTGTGGGCTGTTGTTCGCCATCTTGCTCTTCAAAAGCATAACAGGCTTCTCGGGTGTGGTACAATCCAAAAGGATCTGCTCCCAACTGAAACGCACTGCACTGGGCATTTTTACATAGCGCTTCTCCCTGCCCGGAAGGAGCACAGAACTGCACGTCACCCGGACAGGATTCAGACTCTATCAGTGTGTTCTCATTTGTACAACTGTATATTTTTTTGCGATCTTGATTATTCAGGCAAAATCGCTGCCACTGCCCATTTACATATTTTCCCTCACACGCTTGATCACCAACAAAAATAGGACTTACTTGGACGGGAGAAGATTGAACTTCTTGATATTGATCATTGATGTAAATGGCCGTAAGATTATAACTATATGATTGTCCCCAGTCTACGGTGTCATCAACAAACATATAGACTGAAAATGGTATTCGGGTCCTTCGAAGCTGCTGTCCATTACCATCAAGCGTAATGAGTTCATAAGCCTGAACGTTTTCGCAGGGACGATCCCAGCTTAATCGTATTTGATTTTTTCCGGACGTGATTTGTCCTCTAAAATTAAGCGGTGGATTGGGCGCTCCATTGCAGGAATCGACAGGAGGATGGAGATTCAGATTAACATTCTCCCGAAAATGTCCTTCTTCTACAGAAACAGTAAGGGGATCGGAGACAAAGCGCTGTCCTAAGAAATCAGCGTGTATGCGGTAATTGCCCGCAGGAAGTTCTATTTCAAACCAGCCATCTTGGAGATGTTGTGCATCTAACGGACGGGAATTACCAATATGGCTGCCATTAGCAAAAATACGTGCTCCCACTGCAGGGTCATTATTTGCTTTTAGCACCAGCCCTTTGATTCCCTGTCGCAGTTGGGGAAGCAACACAAAGACATGAGATTTCTGTTCTCCTTCCATAAAAGTAGCAGTAAATGCAGGATCTTGTGGCGTAAACCCCGCTTTCCCTGCCTGAAAACTATATTCTCGTGCTTGCAATCCAGTGATTTCTGCGATTCCTTGTGCATTTGTTATGGCACTGCGCAGTTGTCTTCCTTCAAGCCATTCAATGCTTGCTCCCGGCAGAAGTGTTCGTCTACCACTTTCATTTGAGTACACCGTTGCTATAAATCTTCCGCCGCCCTCCCGCTGCAAGACGAAGTCTGCATTGACAGTCTGTGCGGAAGGAACATCAATAACACTCGTCTGCGCTACAAATCCAGCTGCTGTTACAGACACAACGTACGAATTAGACGCAACATTTTCTAAACGGTATGCGCCATCTGCTGCCGTTCTTGTTTCCCGATTAAGAACTGCTATCCTCACTAACACATTCGGTATAGGATTTCCAGTCTCAGTAACATGCCCCGTGATTACTCCGGGTTGGGCTTGTCCCTGCAGACACAATGCCAAGCACTGATTTTGATTCAGGCCAATTCGTTCTGTGGGTTGGTTCACTCCCCGCTGCTGTCCAAACACTAAACACTGCCAGTGGTTTGCTTTAATTGTACAGTCATTCCCCACACGGCAACATCGTTCACTGCACCAAAACTGTTCTTCTGCTAGGGGAACTTCCTGTCCTGCTAAGACATCTTGCGCACCCTGCAGACCATTACTAATCGCTCCATCTCTTCCTAACTGTTCGCATAACCCTAAAGGATGTTGTTGGCAATCTACACTACATTGCACTGGTTCACATTGAGGAATAACGTACTGGCCTTGGGCATCTTGCTCATCGCAATTGCGATTGGCAAAAAAATTATTATTGAGGTTACAATCTCCATCACACGCCGCTTGTGCATCAGCATGATCCACAGATTCACAATACAAGTCTGATGCTCCGGCATACACAAAACACCCTTGTTCCGCAGCCACAGAAGAAGCAAACACTAGGAGAAATACAGCTACTAATATCCAAATATAACCTCTTTTTTCCAGTACCATCTAACTGCCAGAATAAAAGAGTTATGATTTATAAAGGTTTAGATTACTCGGGCTTGTCCAGAAAGGAATAAAAGTGTATACTGAATGTCATAGGTTATGACAC
>CAYIBV010000005.1:0-25475 GCA_964361725.1 uncultured Methanosarcinales archaeon
CTGAGAATAGTTCAATCTATTCCCTCTCCTAAAGCAGAACCATTTAAGAGATGGCTGGCAAAGGTTGGCTATGAGAGAGTGCAAGAAATAGAAAACCCAGAGCTTGCTCAAAAAAGGATGCGCGAATTATACCAAAAGAAAGGCTACTCTGTTGAATGGATTGAGCGAAGGGTAAGAGGCATAGTAATACGGGATGAACTTACCGGCGAATGGGATAAACGGGCAATAAAGACCGAAAAGGAATATGCCATTCTCACTGCCGAAATCTCTAAAGCGGCTTTCGGTTTGACTCCATCAGAGTACAAAGAGCTAAAAGGGCTTAAAAAGGAAAATTTACGCGACCATATGACAGATTTGGAACTTATCTTTTCCATGCTTGGTGAAGCAGCGACGACTGAGATTACGAGAAATAAAAATGCACAAGGCTTTGATGAGGGAAAAAAAGCGGCTCAAGAAGGCGGGGCTGTCGCAGGGAGAGCGAGAAGAGACTTAGAAACAAAAAGCGGTAGAAGAGTTGTTATTTCTGAAAATTATGTAGAGCAGTCAGAGGCTGTTAAAAGATTGGAAAAGAAAAAATCAAAGCAAGACCACTAAAATTTGTCTATTTTGTTGCGTAGATTAATGCAGTGTTAAATTTTTGATAGACTACTTTTACTTCTCTAAAACCAACTTCCCTAAGCCATTCTACTTGATCTTCTAGTGGAGCTAGTTTGTTAAGAGATTTATGGTGGTGCGCCCATTCTTTTAATGAATCCTCCTCTTGAGCATTTTCTACGAGATGATGGAAATGTCTTGCTTCATTAAGAGCGGCTTCTTCAGGGTTTCTATAAGTTACTAAATCGCCAAAGATAAAAGATCCTGTATCGTTGAGGGAATCGTAAATTCTTTGGAATAGTCTTTTTTTATCATCGTCAGTTTCTTGGTGATGGATTCCAACTACAGAAACAACAAAGTCATTATCTTCTGGAAGTTCAATCTGTGAATAATCTCCATTTACAAAAGTTACATCATATTGAGATAAACGTCGTCTTGATCCTGCGAGCATTTGCTCAGAAAAATCAATTGCTGTATATTGTGCATTTGGTATTTTTCTCAATATTCTTTCTGCTGTTAGTCCCGTTCCTACTCCTAATTCTAGAATACGTAGAGCTTTTCTGCCTCTAAAATCTTCTTCTACGATTTTGTCAATATGCCTATGTAATTCCTCATGCCCGGGAATAGAACGAACAATATCATCGTCATACTTTTCTGTTGCATAATGGTCATAGTTCAGCTCCTCAGGTTTTACGTTGGTTGTCATTCTAATTGGGATTTGAGATAATCCATGATTTTTTGATCACTTTCATTTTTACTATGAAGATAGACGTTTAATCCATCAACACGTCTTGTAAGTGAATCAGCCATAGTTGAGCGAATGACAATTGGTCCGGTAAAACCTGCTTGTCTAAATTTTCGTGCAACAGCATCGCCATAAAATTCAGATGCCTGTATCTCTCTTTCCCATAGACGAGTGTCGTCGTCGTGCATCATCATATAGTCAAGTACAGCACCATCAATTCCGTCAATGCCCATTTCTTCAAGTTTATCCAGAGCGATCATTCCATCCGCCGCAAGAATTACATTATATTCTAGTTCAAGCAACTCTCTTATTTTTTCTCTTTCGTTCCGATAATCATCAGCTACGAGTATTGTTTTTTTCATTTCCCTCTATTAAAAAGACATTTCTCTACAATATTTCTCAACAGTTTTTTTTAGAAGAGGATCATGCATAAAACCTACTGCATTAATAGATTCTTGACGCTGTTCTGGATCAAGTATTCTTCCCCAGTGAAGCCTAGTTTCTGCGCTCTCTCCTCTATGGATTATTTTTTTATATATCCCTCTCTCAGATACTGTAATTTCTCCTAGTTCTTTTCCCTCCATTATGTATGCTAAGGCAAAGAATGCACCAGACCAGTTTTTAGTAGAATCTTCTGCATCACGTTCATTTTCCATATATCTGTCAACCAATTCCATTCCTCTTTCTCTTCCCCACTCACAAACAGGTTGAGTTCTTGTTCCATGATGGTATGTACTGGTTACTAATACGACAGGAACACTGTAAAATAATGCTTGTTCGGCAACAGTTGTGCCGTTCTGCGCTTCCATTTCACCCTCTTCAGAAGGGAAAAAGACATCTGAGATTACTCCATCATATGTTCCTACTCTCAGACTTTGCATAGCTTGATGTAAAGTAGAAGCATAATCTACACCTGTAATAATTCCACTCCTAATTCTTTCTTCTAAGAGTTGTTTTGCCTCTGCTATGTGCTGTGGCCGATCTTCAACCAATAGTATTTTTGTCATTTTTGTTTCCTCTTATTTGTTACTCCTGAGAAAGAAATATTGCAGTATATAAGCATTGTCTCCCCCTAAGTGGGTTACCCTAGAAAAATTAATAAAGAAAGAAGCATATTCACGTTAAAATGGAAGAAACTTTACTTGAAAAGTTGGGATTAACTAAAGGAGAGATTAAGGTCTATTTAGCTCTCAACAAGTTAGGTGAATCATCTATTGGGCCTATCGGAAAGGAGAGTAAAGTTTCCAAATCAAAGATGTATGACATTCTAGACAAATTAATTGAAAAAGGGCTAGTGGGTTATATTACCAAAGAGGGAACAAAATATTTTATGGCTAATGACCCCCATATGATTCTGGAATATATCGAGAAAAAAGAGAGTGAGTTAGACAAGACCAAAAAAGAAGTTGTTACAGAGGTTTTACCTCAATTAATGATGCAAAGGGCATCTGTTTCTAAAAAAAGAGTTGCAGAGATGTATGAGGGGTTGAATGGAATTAAAGCGATAAGGGAAGAGTTAATGATGGATTTTAAGTTAGGAGATACTCTTTTAGTTTTGGGCGCCCCAAAAGTTGCTAATGTAAAATGGGAAAGTTGGTTTTTAGATTTTCATAAGAGAAGAATCGAGAGAAAAGTAAAGATGAAGATTATATACAATGCGAATGCTCAAGAATATGGAAAAATAAGAGAGAAGATGAAATTAACAGAGGTTCGTTATCTCCCAAATAAATTAATTAGTCCTAATTGGATTGATATTTTTCCGGATGCCGTTTTGTTCGTTATGGTCTTACAAAATCCGATTGCATTTGTTGTTAGAGATATTGAATTAGCGAATAGTTTTAGGTCTTATTTTGATATTATGTGGAAGAATTCTACGTCGTAGCTCTTACTCTCGATACATTTAAATACGCCGTTCCTCTTACATATTTCATGCTTGCTGCCTCTACCACGTTACAATACGCGCAAACGGTGAAAGAGTACCTTCAGAACAAAAAGCTTCTCCATGCTGAATACCTTCCCGTGAAAGAATTAGGATTTATGTACTTTCCCATGAACAAAAAAGTAAAAATACCTCACGCCGAAGTTGTCGAAGCAAAAATCACCTTTCCTCAAAAGATAAAACCATTCACAATTGAACAAGTTCTTGCCAAGAAACTCACTCCTCATGAACTTACTCTTATTCCCCGAACTCAGGAAATTGTCGGCGACATTCTTATTATAGAAATACCTCCGGAACTGAAACAGAAAGAACATCTCATTGCTGAAGCGTACTTGCAGGTCACAAAACACATTCAGACCGTGGTAAAAAAAGAATATATGCACACGGGAGAATTTCGCACCAGAAAAGTGCGTATCCTTGCCGGGAAGCTGACTAAAGAGACCATTCATCATGAAAGCGGCGTGAAGTTAAAACTTCATGTGGAAAAAACATACTTTTCCTCCCGTTCAGGACATGAACGCTTGCGCCTTGCCCAGCAGGTAAAAAAAGGAGAACTCATCCTTGTCATGTTCTCGGGAGTAGGCCCGTATCCTTTAGTGCTTGCGAGAAATACCGAGGCCAAGAAGATTTACGGCATTGAACTTAATCCCTTTGCCCATTACTATGCCGTGCAGAATGTGGAATTAAATAATCTTTCATCAAAAGTTATTATTATGGAAGGAGATGTACGTACTCTCATTCCTAAACTGAAGCAAACCTTTGACCGCATCATCATGCCCCTTCCTAAGACAGGAGAAGAATTTCTTCCTGTGGCTTTTTCTAAAGCGAAACGAGGGACTATTATTCACTTGTATTCTTTTTTACCGGAGACGGAAATCGTCAAATATGCAAGACATCTTCGCGAGAAATGCAAACAATTAGGCCATCCTGTACGCCTCCTGCGGAACGTCAAATGCGGACAATTCTCCCCGGGAACGTTTAGGGTATGTTTTGATATGAAAATGTTATGAATTTTTCTTTTTGTGAAAAAGAGCTACGCCTGTTTAATTTAAAAAAACAAAAAAGAGGAATTTATTCTTCCTGTACTTCTGGTGTCTGTGCTTCTTCTGTCTTCTTTCTGTCTGAAGCTTTTTCCAGCAACTGCACGCGCTCTGCTTTAGCTCCTTTCTCGCCTTCTGCTGGTTCAAAACTCACTTTGTCTTCCGCCCAGAGAAATACGCCCTGAGGTAATGCGCTTACATGTACAAAGTAATCTTTGCTGTCCTCACCGCTGATGAATCCAAATCCTTTTTTCCTGTTGTAGAACTTCACAACGCCTTCCATTTTAATTCCTCCGTTACCCATAGAAGAAAGAGAAAAACAGTTGGTTCTTCTGTCTCTCTTCTCGGTGCTTTTATTTTTTTAGTTAAAAGCAGGCCTATTTATAAAGTTTATGAGGTAAATGTTTATAAGTACTTTCTTCTCCTTTCAGGAAAATGTGGAGAGCGCGATGATTATGTGAACACCAATCCCTTCATGGGATACGGAAGTAACTGATGAGCGCCCACAAATCACTATTTTAAAGTAATACTAAGCCATAAATTTAAATAAAAGTGTTCTTTTCCATCCAAAATGTCTTTTCAAACATGGTTCCATAGTGGTTTGGCGGCATTACTTTTCGCCACTGCACCGGTTTCTGCAAGAGCAGAAGATGTGAGAACAGAAGAAACAAAACCAACAGTTACCAAGTGCATACCAGAATCACCCTGTTCAAAAAAATTAAAGAAAAAAGTTCCCTATTCTGCCGTCGGTGTGTTTGGTGCGGATACCACATTTGGCGCTCCAGATGGCTGGATTGTTCCCATTGCCCGTGCTATTGGGTATAAAGAGTACGGGTCTCTCGATGTGTTAGTGCAAGCTGATACGCAAGGGGCCTTTGCCCAATTAGAGTTTCGTAATACTCTGAGCATAGGCATTCGTCCTCATATAGATTACGTTGTTCATGGGGATTATCGTCATTTTGATGAAGAAGGACATCGTCTTCGTACCCTCGAAAATACTGCCACCATAGCAGGAATAGATTTTATGTTTTCGTATGCTTTTAATCCATTACTTACAGGAAAATTTACGAGTGGCTTGGGGCGGAAGAGATATGAGAAGCAGGATGAAACGACTGTACTCCTTCCGGAAGAGGATGATCTCACGGCTTTTGCTCTTGATATTATATATGAAGATGTTACAGTGACAGATCTTGTCATCAAAGAAGGGTTGGAAGGGATGCTTCATAGTGACATTGCCCTTCGAGAGGGGATGCTTCCTGATAACATTGCCTTGCAGGATTATGGGATTGTTGTGACCCCACGTGTCTTTGCTTCTGCGGGGTACTTCCATCTCTTTCCCGGAACGGCAAATCTTAAAGTAGAACTTCGTGCCGGCATGGAAGATCATTCGGATGTTCAGCATGCCTGGTATTTGGGATCTTTCCTTAGCAAACAAGCTCCCGTGCCGGGAAGAGGTTACATGCAGTTTCGGCAATCTCCATTTGTTCAAGGTCAGACCAGTATAGGATTACCTGTGAGGGGCAGTATACGAGTGGAGCCGGGCGTCAGTGTGGCGCTCTTTCCCGGAAAAAATACAGTTCTTGGAGCAGCAGATGCAGAGGGTGTTCATCCCAGCGGCTTTCTGGTTCTTACGGGAAAGATTGCTGGTATCGTTCCTTTTGGTGTAAAGTATGGTTATGCTCTTCCCACAGGAAAACTGGGAGACTCTCACGAACTCTTTACGTATGTAGCTATAGCATGGGATAAGTTAGAATAATAAAATTTGTTCTTCTTACACGGAAAAAGCCAGAAAGCTCAGCATTTAAATGCTGAGAGGAATGGCTTGCTGGCATTTTCATGACGTAAAACTTTATATTACCAGTTACTTTTACTTTCCTCATGGAACATTCAATGAAACTTTTAGACAGTCCTTTTGAAAGAATAAAATCTAACAAAAAAATAATTGAGATTAGACTATTTGATAAGAAGCGTCAAGAATTAAATATAGGTGATATCATTGAATTTTCTAAGTTGCCGGATTTGAAAGATAAAGTAAAAGTTGAGATTGTTGCTCTGTTAAGATACAAATCTTTCAGGGATTTAATAACTGATTTTGGAATGGAATTTTATGGTTATCCCAAAGATTACTCTGTTGATACATTTGTAGAGAGTATTTATACTATTTACTCCAAAAGAGAAGAGCAGCAATTTGGTGTTTTAGGAATTAAGATAAGACTTCTAGACATGGCTTAAGATTAACTCTACATTTTTTTTTCAGGAACGTTGCACTAAACAGGAGCGTTGCACTAAAATTTAATCAAAGGTAATACCACCGGAAAAAGTGGGGTTAATAGCAAAAGCATACATCACCCATACAACTTTTCTTCATCATCTTCATCAAAGCGTACTGTTTCTACCGATTTCATGAAATCAGCATGCGTGACGTATTCTCGTTTCTCCCGGATAGCACAATAGCCCGCTTCCGTACATACTGCCCGAATTTCCGCGCCGGAGAAATCAGTCATGGCCGCTGCCACTTCTTTCAACTTTACGCTTTTTAAGGTCATTGGGCGCGTATGCACTTTCAGGATTTCTATCCTTCCTTCCTCATCAGGCAGACCTACTTCAATCAAGCGGTCAAGCCTTCCGGGGCGGATGATGGCAGAATCTAAAATGTCAATCCTATTTGTGGCTGCAATGATCTTTACATTACCTAAATGCTCGAAGCCATCTAACTCTGCTAATAATTGCATGAATGTCCTGTTGACTTCTCTCTCACCAGAAGTGCCATTTTCCATTCTCGTAGCTGCCAGGGCGTCGATTTCATCAATAAAGACTATTGTAGGCGCTTTACTCCGGGCAAGAGTAAAAATTTCTCTCACTAATTTTGCGCCTTCTCCGATAAACTTCTGCACTAACTCTGATCCCACTACTTCAATAAATGTAGCATTGGTGCTATGCGCCACTGCTTTTGCTAATAATGTCTTTCCCGTTCCCGGAGGACCATAGAGTAAAATTCCTTTAGGGGGCTGAATGCCTACTTTTTCAAATAATTTAGGCTTTGTTAACGGCAGTTCAATCACTTCTTTCACTTCCTGAATGACGTGCTGTAATCCTCCAATAGCATTCCACTGTTCTTTCGGTTTATTCACAATGACAAATCGCTCTACATCAAGATTGCTGGAGAAACCCACGCGTTGCACAACATTTAAAGTCCTTTGGTCTACTAAGACATCATCTCCGGGAAGGACTCCCTGTACCTCTTGTGAGATATAGCTGTAAAACTTATTTCCATTAGGAAGGCGGATGATGGCTTTATCATCCTGGACACTCACCACTTCTGAGACGAGCAGGGCGGGCTTCTTTAAACTGGTCAGCTCTTTGGTGGCGTTATTGACCATTTCCCGCAGGAGAGAACTTTCCTCTTCTAATCTGCCGAGCGTGGTGTTGATCAGCCTGTTTTCCTGTTCCAGACGGCTTAGAGATTCCGCTAACACTCTATTTTCCGCTTCTAAGTTAGAAAAAGAAATAGTTTCCGAATACACAATTTTCTTCTCCTCACTGGTATTATCATCCATATTTCTCTTTAAATCATTCTTCCCTTTTTAAAAGTTATGAGTGTAGATGAGAAATCTTTTGATAAGTTCAGATTGTACTGTTCAAGAGAATTATTCAAAGCTTTCTATAACTCTTTACGCATGCAAAAAAGGAAACGTTTAAATAGAAAAAAAGAATGAGTTTATATTATTATAGGAAATAACTTTAGTTGAGAAAATCTTACAATTTTTAAAGTGATTTTCTATAACGAAAACTCGGGGCTATCTGCGGGCTAAAGCCCGTAGTCTTACGTTCCTCGTTTTTACAGGCGAGTTTTCGGGATAGAAAATTGCGTACTAAAGTGCGGGGTTTTGAACCTATGCAATTTTCTATAAAACAAAAAAGAGGTGGATTTTCATGGCTGCGAAGCGAAAAGCGAAGCGAAGGGTGGTAAAGCGCCGTGTCGTGAAGCGAAAAGCGTCAGTGAAACGTCGTGTCGCGAAAAAGCGTGTGGTTAAGCGGAAAGCAGTAAAACGCAAGACAACCAAACGTAGCGTGTCAAAACGCAAAGTCAGTAAAAAACGAAAACGTTAGTTATTTTCTTTTTTTACTTTTTATTTCTTTCTGGGGTCTAATACTCTGCTGCTTGCTGTGGTTGTGATTTTTACTTTTTATTTATTGAAAATTGTTGGGGTTTAATACCCCGGACTTTAGTCCGACAATTTTCAATCCCGAAAACCGCACGATTAAATACCCCAGACTTTAGTCTGGGGATTAGTGCGGTTTTCGTTATCTTCTTCCCCTGCAATTTCTACATAAACCATCCCGCGAAAGTGTTAAACCATAATGAGAATGTTTCTCCCAATGATTCCGCTTTTCCCGGGATGATGATTTCTTTCTCTAAAGAATACAATTGTCCGGTTTTATCTTTCCATGTGGTCTTAACGCTATAAGTATTTGTCTTCATGACGAACGGATTCTCCATTTTTAACTTAATGGTCTGCTCCTGCTGGATCTGCTGCAGTTCTACTTTCTTTTCAAATCCTGAGCCTTGCACGATAATAACCACTTGTTCCGGCGAGCCGAAAGAAGTTTTTGTGACATCCAACACAAATTCCAGATCCTCTTTGAGTTTAAGGACAGCGGGATGGTTTACAGAGACACTGAGATTAGGCTTATCGAGAACCACATAGGGGAAAGAGGTTTTTTTCTCGACAACATCATTTTCCGCGCTGACAAGAATTTTCTGCCAGCCCACGTCTTGTGCTGTTAACGTGATGCTTTCCTGCTTTTCTTGGTTGCTGGCAAGAGAAATGGTTTCACAGACATGGTCCACGCAAAAGTTCAGATTGGATAACACCTGCGTTCCAGAGTTTTTGATAGTACAGGTAACGGGGCTTTCTTGTCCCTGCATGAGCTCATGTTCATACTCACAGCTCAGAGTTACTTTTCGGGAATATCCTTTTTCTTCATCTTTCACGGTCAATTCTTCCATTTCTTTTTTGGAATATTTTGTCTTGCCTGCTTGGGCGGTAAATTCCTCCTGGATGGAAACATTCTTTTCAGAGTAGAGTAACGTGGGAAATTGATATACAAAATTTCTGGCAAGGTCATCGCTTACTTTTACTACCCAAAACGTTTCTTTCACTTCTCGAGGAGAAAGGAGGATGGTGCGTTTATTTGTTCCCTGAACTTGCACTTCAGAAGGCGTAGCAAGCCGTAACGTTGTCGCGGCGTAATAATTGGCAGTATTTTTCAAAATTCCTTTGACTAAATTATAACTGCCAAAATCCACTTCTGAAGCAAGGATTTCCTGTTCTAACTCTATTTCTTCCGACACGACAGTGCCTTCCTCCCGTATCTTCACATTTGTAGATAATTTTTCCGGCTGTAATTTCACTTCCCGGGCAAACCATTCATACTTTGTTGCCGGCTCATCGGGATCAAGTCCTTCCCGGAGGACAATATGAGTTACATCAATATACCCATATTCATCAAAGGTGATATCAAAACTCACCCAGCCCACGCCGGGGAAATATACTTCTGCCCATCCATGCGGCGCCCATTGCGTGCCGAGAGTACGCACAACGTCTGCTTGTTCCGTATATGAAATTCCCGACACAAATCGTGCCGGAATGCCCTGAGAACGTGCCATGGCAACGAACAAAGATGTCATTTCATCACATGCTCCCCGTTTGTTCTGTAATACCCAGCTTGCGGGCTGTGCTACTTCTGTGGTCAATTGATCTAATTTATAATCCACATTCTCGGCCACCCAGTTTGCCATATTGAATACTGCTTTAAACTCATCATCTTCTCCCTGCACGAGTTCTGCCGCTTTTTTCACAATATCCGGGTTGTTGGAATCAATTTTAGGGGAAGGCAGCGTGTATTGTTCGTATCCTTTGATATCTTTATCATTGAGAGGGAAAGGAATCTTTGTTTTTACCTTCTGCCGGGCGTTGGTCATTTTCATATAGGCAGAGTATCCAAACTCTTTCGTTCCTAATTGCCGGTCATTCCAGGAATAGGTCACGGAATTGTCCTGCACTTCCCCGCTGTTGGACAGTTCCAGCACTTCCTGGCGATAATTATCTTTGGGAAATAATAATAATTCCACACTGACGCGATCCACCCGTGGGCCGGGACCATCGGCCGCCAGTGTTAATTTTCCATTCACTTCCAACTGTACGGAAAGCTCATTTTCTAGATAGAGGTTATTATCCGCCAGCACGAAAGGGAGAAGAAGGAAAACCATCACCCACCAATACATTTTCATGTCATTAAGAAGAATAGTTCTAAATATAAATGTTTTTGTTTGGAATAGATGGTTTGCAGTGTAACAATGTTTATATTTAATGTATTTTTAGCCAGTGTTATGGGAGAAGCGCCGACTTACAGTACTGCCTCTATCGACGTCGTGGTTGATGTGCTGGTAGAGGTACGACGAACTACGCCAGAGGCTGCCGATGCCTATGAAGCAGAACTAAAAAAATATGGTGTACTACAGGACACCGATATCGTTGTTCCGGAAGGCCTGCGTCCGTTTGGCATGTTTATCAGACCAGAGCCGTTGAATGATGTTACAGGAAGACTGAAACCCGGAGAGAATTACCAAGCTTGGCTGATGAGACCGGTTGTTTCTGTTGGTGACTTGAGACAAAAAGAAGGGAAAGATCAATTGCCTTTCGTCAATGATTATTTCTTTCCGGGGAGGGATCTAGAATTGAGAATAGGACAAGCGCGGGAGCAGTTTGCTGCTGATCTTGAGAGTATGGGTTTATCCGTTGATCCTTCTGCCATTTACCTTCGCCTGAGGGCGGAGGAAATTGTTTATCCTCAATATCATCGATGAAGCGGAAAAAGATAAATCTATATGTAGTATATATTTAATAGATAACTTTATAAATTAGTTCTTTCCCCTCACAAAAATGGCTAAATGGAATATACGCAAAGAGTTGCCCGCACTAGTAGCAGAGGCAGAGAGAACATTTGAACTGAAAGACTTGTCAGCACTACGTGATGCTGACCACCACTTTTTGAGCCGACAGATGGGAAATGCTGTTCGAAACTTAAGTAATCCTACGAAAGAAATTGCTGAGACTGTAGTGAGAGATTTGACTTATATTGCACAGGATATGCTGACACATTATGAACTAACACCTACTTCTATCCCAGTTCACGATCCTTGTAATCGCATCAATGGCTATGAAGCTATGTACCGTGCTTTAATCGGTGCTGGGGCTATCATGAATGGAGAGGCGCCACACTTTTACCGCCAAATGGCAGAGTATGTACGACGAGACGTAGAAGAAGCATCAGGAACTGCTTTTGTTCTAGTCCCCCGGTTTGCAGGATTAGTCTTAGAACCCATGCAATGCCGTGGGACAAAAAAGGATATCTTAAAAGCTTTAACACTGATGGATAAATTTAACACCAAGCCTGCTGAGGATCTCATCCCTCATCGTTGGACGGGAAGTAATGAAACCACTGGCACTTCCAGAGATGTGGCCTATAGAAGCAGCAGAAGGCTGGGAGAATCATTACGCGCTGACAATTCTCAATGTTAAATGCTTTCCTCTTTCCCTTTTTCACAGCTAAATACGAAAACTTATAAAATAAATCATTCTTCCAGTCTTTATGGACAAAGCTATCGCTTTATTATCCGGGGGCATTGATTCTCCTGTAGCGATTCATCTCATGCATGATCGTGTGGATATTATTGCCATTCATTTTCATCAGCTTCCCCTCACAGATAAAAAAGAGGTAGATAAAGTAAGAGAACTGGTGAAAATATTAAAAGTACAGAAAACCTATCTTGTTCCTTTTGCCTCTGTACTTAAACACATTGTGGAGAAATGCCAGCATCGCAATTATTATATAATCTCAAAGATCCTCATGTTTCGCACTGCTGCTCTTCTCGCTCAGGAAGGACAGGCGCAGTTTCTTCTTACCGGCGAGAATCTGGCGCAGGTATCCAGCCAAACATTAAGTAATTTAACAACAATCACCAAAAACGTTCCCATGGAAATTCTTCGTCCCGTGCTCACGTACAATAAACAAGAAATCATTGACCTGGCACGAAAGATCGGCACTTATGAGATTTCCAAAGGGCCAGAAATATGCTCTTTGCTTGGCCCTCCCAATCCTGCAACGAGATCAGATCAGGCAAAGATAGCACGGGAATTAGAGAATGTTGATTTCTCTCTCCTCAGCGAAAGTTTAAAGAAGGCAGAGATAGTTACTCTTACACCATGAATGTACTATTATATAACACCCTAACTCGCAAAAAAGAACTCTTTGTTCCGTTGAAAGGAAAAGAAGTGGGTCTGTACACCTGTGGTCCCACGGTTTATCATTATGCCCATATCGGTAATCTTCGCAGTTATATTTTTGAAGATATTCTCAAGCGGACATTAAAACTTAATGGCTACAACGTAAAACACGTGATGAACATCACTGATGTTGGTCATTTAACCTCTGATGCTGATGAAGGAGAAGATAAAATGCTCAAAGGCGCCCGTCGGGAGGGAAAAACGGTGTGGGAAGTTGCGGCATTTTATACGAAAGCGTTCAAAGACGATATCAAAAAACTGAACATCATCCCCCCGGAAATCTGGTGCAAGGCAACCGATCATATCAAAGAACAGATTGAGATGATTCAGACGTTGGAACAGAAAAGGTTTACCTATGTTAATGGAGGAAACGTCTATTTTGATACGTCTAAACTGAGAGATTATGGAAAGTTAGCCCGGCTTGATCTTACCGCAGAAACAAAAGCACGTGTGGAAAAAGATTCCCATAAAAAAAATCAACATGATTTCGTGTTATGGTTCACTAAATCTAAATTTCAGGAACAGGAAATGAAATGGCTTTCTCCGTTCGGCACGGGATATCCCGGCTGGCATATCGAATGTTCTGCCATGTCCAGTACCTATTTAGGAAAACAGTTTGATATTCATTGTGGGGGCATTGATCACATTCCCGTGCATCATACTAATGAGATTGCCCAGTCCGAAGCCGCTACGGGAAAGAAACCATGGGTAAAATACTGGCTGCATAATGCTTTCCTCGAGCTAGCCGGGGGAGCGAAGATGGCCAAATCGGGAGAGAATTTTATTACACTTTCCACAGTAGAAGAGAAAGGCTTTCATCCTTTGGATTACCGCTATTTCTGTTTAGGGACTCACTACCGCAATCCGCTGATGTTCAGTGGCGAAGCGCTGGAAGGGGTAAAGATTACACGAAAACGATTGAATGAAAAATGTTTGGAATTTAAATCCTCAAAAGATCCAGAGCACAAGTCCCTGCAACAGCACTATATGGAACGATTGATGCAGGAAATCAATGATGATTTGAATACCCCAAAAGTGTTAGCGACAGTCTGGGATATGTTGAAAGATGAACAGCTCAGTAAGAAAGATAAATACACTTTATTGCTGAAATGTGATGAAGTTCTCGGTTTAGATTTGAAAAAGATCAAGAAAGACCGCATTCCCCCAGAGATCACAGCGTTAGCTCAAGAACGTTTACTAGCTAGAAATAATAAAGACTGGAAGACATCTGATAAATTACGGGAAAAGATTGCTCAACAGGGATATGTTGTTGGTGACACCAAAGACGGCTACGAGTTAAGAAAGAGATGAAAACTCCCACAGCCGCTGGGTATCACAAACAAATGAAACAAAGAGAGAAAAAGAAATAATGCTTATTTCTTTGCTCCCAGAATCTTAAACATTGTTGTTGTACACTTCGCACATTTCCCTTTCATTGCTCTTCGGCTTGTTCCCCCTTTGCCTTTCATGGCCACTTCTTTTGCCTCTTTGATTTCTCTTTTATCTTTGCATTTTACACAATATCCGATTTCTACCATATTCACACCTCATGTATTCTGACGTTGAGAACGTTTCTACCACGCTCTTTCATCATTTATTTCCCTCTATAAATCAAGTTCTGGTTAAAAAGCTTTCGGAAATTTGGAGAGAAATACGCGACAATTACCGTTTGATCCCAATCTTCACGGAAAACTTTTCACTTTCCATGGTCGTTTGTCCCGTAAATAAAATTGTTTGTACATTCAGCACGGCACGCAAGTCATCTTCCAATGGCTGGATCATTTCTTTAAATTGCGGTTCCGTGCTTACTAAGACTAGTTCTTTCAATTGTTCTTTTAACGACACGTGTTGTTCAGATTTATATTTTCGTACTGTCCCGATAATATCAACACCAATGTCTCCTACCAATTCAATGTGCTCATTTATGAGATTTTCATCGTACTTTGGCCAAGAGGAGAGATGAATGCTCTTCTGGTGTTCTATACTGTTTTGTTTTTCTTTCCCGGCAAAATACAGCTGATAAATCTCTTCCGTAATGTGCGGCATGACCGGAGCAATCAATTTTAAGATAGTACATAATCCTTCATATAATCCTTCCTGCGCGCTCTGTCGGGCATCAAAGCCCCGAATGCTACCATTATACAGCCGGTCTTTGATAATTTCCAGATATTGGTCGCAGAATACATGCCAGAAAAACTGTTCCACTTCCGCTTTGCTTTTGGAGTATTCATAGCGTTCAAAACTGTCTGTACAATTTTGAATCAGTCGCTGTAATTTACTGAGAAGCCATTGGTCAAACACTTCTCTTTTCCGCACATGCTGTGCGGGATTAAAATCTTCAAGATGGATCAGGGAAAACTTGGAGGCATTCCATAACTTCGTGGCGAATTTCTGTCCCGTGACCAGATCCTTTTCTTGGAAGGGAAGGTCATCTCCCAACGAAGAGCCGGCAGCCCAGAATCGCAACGCATCAGCAGAATATTTTTTGATCATTTCCTGTGGTTCAATGATATTGCCCAGTGATTTAGACATCTTTCGTCCATGGGGATCTTGGGCATGACCAGAGATCATCACCTGCTTCCAAGGCACTCTTCCATGATGATAGACACTTTTGACAATGGTATAAAACAGCCAGGTGCGGATAATATCATGCGCCTGCGGGCGTAAAGAAAACGATTCTTTTTCCTGAAATGGGAAGTCATACTCTCCTTTGTGTGCCCAATTGCCGGCAATTTGCGGCGTCAGGGAAGATGTTGCCCAGGTATCAAGTACATCGGTCTCACCAACAAATGATTTGGAACCGCAGCGGCATGGCTGTGAGGGTATATCTACAACAGGATCAACAGGAAGGTCTTGTAGTTCTGGAAGAACGTATTCCTGGCACTTTGTACATCTCCATACTGGCACGGGAATGCCGAAGTGCCGCTGCCGGGAGATACACCAATCCCAATTTAAATTTTGCACCCAATGGTCATAGCGCACTTTCATATGTGCTGGATACCAGGTGATGTGATTTGCTGCTTCCAGCAGTTCCTCTTTCTTGTCCAGAATCTTGATATACCATTGTTTCGTTTTAAGGAATTCGATTTCGGTCTTGCAGCGTTCATGGACATTCACGGCATGGACAATTTCTGTCTGACGCACTAGTACTTTCTGTTCTTTTAATTTTTCTGTAATGGCTTTCCGTGCTTCTTGAATTTTCATCCCCTGGAATTCTCCAGCCAGTTCGTTCATCTTTCCGTTTTTGTCAAACACTACGCGCAGCGGCAGGTTGTATCTAAACCATTTATCTACATCTTCTTTGTCGCCGAACGTACAGACCATCATTAATCCCGTGCCTTTTTCTTTATCCACAGATTCATCGGCCAGAATGGGAACTTCATACTTAAATAACGGAACTTTGGCAAATTTTCCTTTGAACTGTCGGTATCGTTCATCTTCTGGATGATGGAATAATGCCACACAGGCGGGGATCAATTCCGGCCGGGTGGTGGCAATGAGCAATTCTTTTCCTCCACAAGTAAAGATGATATCATTAAAGTGAGACCTCATGTCTACGGACTCAAATTCCGCCTGAGCGATTGCTGTCTGGCAGGACACGCAGAATGTATTCGGCGATTCCTGCTGGTAGATGCGCCCTTTCTTGTGCAATTCTATGAATGACGCTTGGGAGGTGATTTGACAATGTGTATTGATGGTAGAATAGGAATGTGTAAAATCAGCAGACATGCCGATGTCTTTCCAGCTCTGGATGAAGAGTGGTTTCTCTTCCTGAATAACAGTATTGCACATGGTGATGAACTCTTCCCGTTTCATCTGCCGCGAGAGGATGTTTTTCTTTTTCTCCACAAGCTTTTCTGTGGGCAGGCCGTTATCATCCGTGCCAAAAGGAAAGAACACATTCTTTCCTCTCATGCGCTGATAGTGTGCAATAATATCTTGCTGCGTATAGCTAAAAGCATGGCCCATATGCATTTTTCCCGAAACCGTGGGTGGGGGAGTGTCTATACTAAACGTTTCTTTGTTTGTGTTAGGGTGGAACAGGAATAGGTTTTGATCTGCCCAGAACTTCTGCCATTTAGGTTCTGTTTCTTTGGGGTTATAGTGCTGCGGGAACTCCATATTCTAAGTTAAGTGGATGTTTATTTAAAAAAGTAATTGAAAAAAGACTTATGATCTCAGCTAAATCATTTTCCCAACCATCTACGATAGAGTCCTTCCAAAAAGGGAACTTTCTGTATTTGTTCTTTCGCTACATCTCTTATTTTCTCTTCCACCACTCTTGGCCATGGGTCTTTGCGTTCCTTCCGCTCTTTAGCAACATATAAACTAAATGTGCTCCCACCCCTCTCCTCTGTTTCTACTTTTACAAACCCATGCAGGTAATCACATACATAATCTGCTAATGACAGCCCCAGTCCGCTCCCATACATCTTGGAAGTAGTGCCCGGCTCAAAAGCTTTTTTTATATCTGTAATGCCTGAACCTTCATCTGTTACAAAAGTCCTGACGAATTCATTCTGTGTTGTGTACACGACCTTATTCCTTCCTAAATATGCTAGTTCCTGCCCTGTGAGATGTACTATTTCTGCTCCTACAACAATCGTTCCCCGCTGATGTATGATTCCCTGCGAATCGCGATAACAATCCACAGCATTCTGCACAAAGTTAAGCAGCTGCATGTACAGCGCATCCTCATTGCTCTTCAGGTGAATGCGGCCACGCACTTCTCTTTTGAACATCAACTCCGGCTGGCGCTGCTCGATGTAATGGACTAACAGGGAAAGGGTAGTATTGAGAGAGAATTCATTATAACTTTTCTTACCACGCCCTAATATTTCTATGGCATTCAGGATATGTGTGACATGCCTGGTACGACGATGGAGAGCCTTGGCTGAGTCTTTCATGTCTGTTGTCTCCAGAGCACCATTGCTAATATTGTAGAACGCCGCATCGATGACCGTGAGATCCCCACGGATATCATGCCCGATATGCTTAACGAGGAAAACAAGTTCATCTTCTGTAGGGTGTTCAGTTTCTTGAGGTGTAAGTATATCAACGGCCATCAAAAGTGGAATCGAGAGGAAGATTTAAATGTTTCTACTATAAAGAAATGAATTAATCACAAATGGATTTTTATACGCAAAAATGACATAGCTCCGCACTTTAGTGCAAGAAATGCGAAAACTGTCGCATTTCTGCACAGAAAACAAATCATCGTTTGTTTTCATGTGCGTGAGCTAGTCCTTTTGCGCAAGAAAGCTCTTGCTTTCTGCGCAGAAAGACTTCTGTCTTTCTTGCGTCACAGAAATTCGCTATTGATTGGAAGCGTCCCTGTCCAAGCCTCGGACTTTAGTCCGAGGTGGGACGCTTCCGGCGAATTTCTCATGACCCCCTGCATTTTTTGCATAAAATACATAAATGTAGCCTGTTTTAAGAATGTATGTCTTATCATGTTGTCTTTCAGTACTACGCCGGGCCATTTGGCGGCATACGCACTTTTACTGATTTTGAGACAGAAATGGAGTTCAGAAGATATATGAAAGAGCGTGGCCTGTCCACGACAGAAGCGGTGATTGAACATGGCATCACTGAACAACAAGCGTTGAATTTGGTTCGTCATCAATCCATTCCAGCCGCTGATCTCTTGCCGCAGATGCGTGAGTTTGTTGCGCGCATGGAGCCAAATCGGGCAGATCTCCTGCGAGCATTAAATTCTGATGATCTTGCACAACGAGTGATGGCTGGTGATGCTCTTCGCCATTTCACATCCATTACAGAAACTATCTCTGCATTAGAACGGGAGTTATAATAAATAAAAAGATAATCTTTTTTAGACATTATCCCGCTTATATCCTGCCGGGAAAAATAGAGAAAACGTTGTTCCTATACCCACCGCGCTTTCCACACGCAAAAATCCATGGAGATAATCACAGATATAATCACTTAATGCTAAACCTATTCCACTTCCTTTTCGTTTTGAGGTTACTCCATCTCGGAAAATTGTCGGAAGAATATTCTCTTCTATACCTTTTCCCTGATCAGCCACGGACACGACTACAAATCGTTCGCCTGGCTGGTATAAAGCCTGATGAGGCCCAAGATGCCCGTGATCTTGTTCGGAGAGTAGATGCACTCTCGCATGTACGCGAATAGATCCACCACGCATTTCTCCAATATCTCCGTGATAACTTTCAAACGCATTTGTGACTGCGTTATATAATTGCATGTACACCACACTCGCTTCATTATCAACTGTAATAGTTTCCTGCGTGTCGTTTTCTACAATAATACCTTCATCTTCTCCCACTCGATTGGCATCTACTGTTAATGCCTCCAGAAGATCATTGAGAGAATACTGTTGGTGCGTACGCTTATTTTGTCCCAATAGTTCTAGCGCCAGTAGGATTCTGCGCACGTGTGTACTTTTAGCATAGAGACGATCAGCGACCGGAGAAATGTCCATGCCTCTCCTCAGATTGTACAATGCGGTATGAATACCGTTAAACTCAACACTAGCATCATGGCTCAGCCGTCTATTGAGAAGGGCTAACTCTGCTTTCGTGGGGTGCTCCCGCTTCTGCGGTGATAAAATATATTTTCCCATTTCTCTACAGAACGCCCCCTTTCTTTTAAATCTTTCTACTAAATAGTAGTGATTATTCACTCAATCTCATGCCCTGCGCTTTGCTTTCTTCCCATCCCGCAGAAGTGATCTGAAGGAATTCGGCATTATGCTGCATTTCGGCAATGTCCTTTCCACCGCAGTAGCTGATTCCGCTCTGCAATCCTTTTACCATTCCTCTGATGACATCGCACACTTGTCCTTTATAATCAATCAGTATGGACACCCCTTCCACAAACACGTCCATCCTTTCTTTCAATGATTTCTTTTCTTCATTTTCTTTCCGTTCATGCGAACTATCATACGAAGCGCTGCCCATGTATCGTTTGTAGCGCTTGCCTTCTTTCATGATAATCATCCCCGGAGCTTCATCCGTGCCGGCGAATAAAAATCCGGAAAAGATGGTACTCGCTCCGGCTGCAATCGCCTTTGCCACATCTCCTGACGATTTTAATCCCCCGTCGGCACAGACTGGTACATTATACACTCTGGCTACGGAAACGACGTCCATGACTGCTGTCAATTGCGGCACGCCTGCTCCGGCCATGATACGTGTTGTACATACCGGGGATGGGCCAATACCTACTTTCAATCCATCTGCTCCGGCCTCGATCAAATCCCGTGCTGCTGCCGCAGTGGCGATATTTCCCGCCATGACATCCACAGAAAAACTGGCTTTCAATTCTTTGATGCGTTGGATGGCTAAATCTGAATGGCAATGGGCAATATCTAATACCAATACATCTACGCCGGCCTCGACCAAGACCCGCGCCCGTTCCAACGTATCTTTTACCCCTATTGCTGCTCCTACCCGCAATCGTCCTTTTTCATCCCGGCAGGCTTCCGGCCAGAATTCTAATTTTTTAATGTCCTGAGTGGTAATCAATCCTCGCACTCTGCCATTGTCAAGAAGAGGTAATTTTTCAATGCGGTGCTGATGCAATATTTTTTTCGCTTCTTCCTGCTCAATATCATATGGCGCTGTGACGAGACGTTCTTTTGGCGTCATCACTTCAGAGATCTTTTTACTCATATCAGTTTCAAACAAATAATCACGAGAGGTGAAGATTCCCACTAATTCTTCCCCTTTCATTACCAGAAGGCTCGTTACCCCTTTTGTCTTCATGGTCTTCACTGCCTCTGCGAGAGTAATGTACGGAGGTACAGACAGGGGATTTTCAATGACATAACTGGTGCTGCGTTTGACTTTCCTCACTTCTTCCACTTGTTCTTCGATCGACCCAAACTGATGGATAACTCCCAAACCCCCTTCCCGAGCCATGGCAATGGCCATCTTATGTTCCGTCACCGTGGCCATGTTAGCGCTCACCAAAGGGATATTCAACTGAATATTCTTTGTAAACTTTGTATGCACGTCTGCTTCCATGCGGGAACTGAGCGGTGTACGTTTCGGCACCAGCAGTACATCAGAATATGTTAATCCCACTCTCATTTTTGATCGTGGTTCTAGCATCGCCCTGTCTTTAAAAGGATTGTGGAGAAGAAGTATCTATTTATCTCGGCTTTGTGTAACAGGCACATCTTCGCACTCCCTATCATACACAAAGCCATTTATCGCACAAAATATTTAAAACACACCCTCTTTTACCAGACAAAACAGTGAGGAATATTACTATGACCACTCCACAGCCCGAATTTGTCCGAAATTTTACGCAGATTTCCAAGAATGATGTAGCCCTTGCCGGTGGTAAAGGCGCGTCGTTAGGGGAAATGACCCAGGCGGGTATTTCTGTGCCTCCGGGCTTTGTAGTGTTCTCTACCGCGTTTGATCATTTTATTACTACTGCCAATATTAAAGCAGATATTGATGCCATTTTACATAAAGTGAATCATCAGGAGATTCATACTGTTGATGCCGCCTCAGAACAGATTAAAGCCATTATTCTTCGTCAAGAAATGCCAAAAGTCATTGCTGACCCTGTCATGAAATTCTTTCGTGATCTGGGTGCGAAGTATGTTGCCGTGCGTTCCTCTGCCACGGCAGAGGATTCTTCCTCCGCGGCTTGGGCGGGACAGTTGGATACGTTTCTCAATACCACTGAGAAAGAAGTCTTAGAAAAAGTCAAACACTGCTGGGCATCGCTGTTTACTCCTCGTGCCATCTTTTACCGCTTTGAAAAAGGCTTGCATGACCAGCAGATTTCTGTGGCGGTCGTGATTCAAAAAATGATTAATAGTGATATTTCCGGCATTGCCTTTTCCGTTCATCCGGTAACTCAAGATCGCAATCAACTGATTATCGAAGCTGGATTTGGGTTAGGAGAATCCATAGTATCAGGACAGATAACCCCAGATGGCTATGTGGTGGAGAAGACAGCATGGACAATTGTTGATCTCAATGTTTCTGAGCAGAGTAAGGGGTTATATCGCGATCCCAAAGGAGGGAATGAATGGCGTGACTTCTCTTCTGAAGAAGGGGGAAAACAGAAATTATCTGGGAAACAGATCATTGAACTTGCTCAACTGGTGGTCAAGATCGAGAAGCATTACGGCTTTCCGGTAGATATAGAATGGGCCGTGGAAGGAAATACATTTTATATAACACAATCGAGGCCCATTACGACGTTGTAAGATGACATACTCCAACCACACTTGGTCTATTCTGGGACGAGATACCAATTCTCCGTTTATTAGGAATTATATCTGGACTCAGGCTTTCTTTTCGTATCCACAGCTATTAGGTATCTCTCGGTTTGTCGCAGGAATAACATCTGAAAAAGATAATATTACATACATCCTAGACCTAAAATCATGGAATCAATGCCATGAAGAATTGAAACAGAAGTTATTAGAAGATAATAGTTTTATGGACAAGATTATTTCTAAAACGTTCACGTTAGGTGAATCTTTTAATTCATGGAGCGAAAAGAATATATTTAAGAAAGATCTTGAATGCGCTTCGGTGGGGCAACTTGTTTCTCTATTGCAAGATTTTATCCAAAAACAGAGCGAACTCTATGCTTATGGGGTAGCCTTACCTCTTCTGGATATCCAAAAATTTTCTTTTGTAGAGAGTAATTTAATTCAATTTCTCGAATTTGCTTTATCTGAAGAAGAATATCAAGAAGCTTTTACCATCTTTACCCATCCCCCTAAAAATTCTTTTGCCCAGGATCAGGAAGAAGATTTACTTACGTTAATGCAACCGTTTTATCCAGATAAAAAATGGGTTAATGATACAAAAACTTTACCTTTAACAGAATTAAAAATAAAATATCCTCTTTTCTTCAAGAAACTACAAAGTCACACTAAAAAACATGCTTGGGTATACTATGTCTATGCCGGTCCAGCTTTCAATGAGCAGCAGTTCTTCGAATTTATCCAAGATTACCTCCACAAAGAAATAAATCCCACTGAAAAATTAGCCCAGATAAAAGACAGAAAAAAGGAAATCGAACAGAAAAAACAAGCATACCTTAAGAAACTAAAACCAAATCCATTCCAAAAAACTATCTTGGGCCTTGCTGGTAAAATGGTCTGGGGCAAACCACGCCGCAAAGATTACCAAAGCAAATCATATTATCATTTTGAAAGATTATTACGGGAAATTGCTCAGCGATTATCTCTCTCACTGTCCCAAGCTAGATGTATTCCTCCTGACTTATTAAAGAATGCGCTTACCACGAGAAAAATTGATGTTGGTTTAATTAATAAGATTTATACTGCTCATGCCTGCCTTCCTAATGATGACGGCACCATTACTATTCTTGCCGGTAAAGAGGCTAAGGCGTTTACGACATCTTCTCTTCCGGATGAACAGCATCAAATTACAAAAAGTAATGAGATAAAAGGTAATTGTGCTTACTCAGGAAAAATCAAAGGCACGGTGAAAATAGTCAACATTCCTGCTGACATGAATAAGATGAACTGGGGAGATATCCTTGTTTCTGTGGCTACTACTCCGGCGATTGTTCCCGCCATGAAAAAAGCAGCGGCTATCATCACCGATGAAGGAGGCGTAACCTGCCATGCTGCGATCGTGAGTCGAGAATTAGGCGTGCCATGTGTCATTGGCACTAAAATTGGTACCGCTCTATTGAAAGATGGAGATTTTGTTGAGGTAGATGCAGATAAAGGGATAGTGAGGAAGATACCATGACAACTTACGAAAAACACCGTCGGGAATATACAGTAGTAGGCGCCACAGCCATCTTCCGGTTTATGATGGAACAGGAATTCAGTTCTTTTGTCGGAAAGCCGTTTCAGGAGATCATTTCCATTGTCAAAGATGATGTGTATTACCATCTCCAACGGGAAGGCGATCGTGCTGCAGTCTGTCGTTCTTTTTTACAACGAGTCAATCGCGGTGAGCTGGATTTAGAAGCGGAATACATCCAATTCAATGCCCTCGTGTCAGAATACGAAAAACTACTTGCTCTCCCTATACCTAAATTTACCCCAGAAACAATCTTAACGTTGTTTGAGTATTATAAGAAATTAATTAACATTGCTTATGTCTGTTTTGATGCTGTGGAAGTTATTGATGAACTTGACAAAGAGAAACGAGAATGGTTTGCGGAGTGGTCAACAAAAACACGACGGCGGGAAGAAGTGATTTACAAGAACGGGGAGATGAAATTTATCCCGAAATACTTATCATGGCTGGCAGCAAATCATTTGCCACGATATACAGTGGAACAATTAAAATATCTGCTCTATCCAGAACTGGTAGCCTATGTCCAGCATCATACCCCTTTGCCTTCCCCAGAAGAATTAGAGCAGAGAATGAAATGGCTGTATGTCTGCCAGTGTCCGGAAAGAAACATGGAATATCATTCCGGAGAACAAGCAGAAGAGATTATCAATAAAAAACAGTTGCTTCGTTTTACCGACAACGTAGAGAATATTACACAGCTCAAAGGTCAATCAGCCCAAAGAGGTCATGCTGTGGGGAAAGTACGTATCGTGCGTGCCCGACAGGATATGGAACAGTTCTCTCCTGGAGAAATACTTGTATCACCTATGACTGATCCAAGTTATCTGCCCATCATGAAAAAAGCAGCAGCATTCATTACCAACGAAGGCGGAACGTTATGCCATGCTGCTATCGTTGCCCGGGAGTTGAAGAAACCATGCGTGATTGGCACGAAAATTGCCACGCACGCGTTAATGGACGGAGACATCGTGGAAGTAGATGGAGATAAAGGTATCGTCATTATTATGCAACGAGTACGAGGAGAAGTGTAATATGAAATTTACTGATGTTCTTACCTCTTTGAGGACCGGAAAATGGTGGATGGAAGAAGCGCCGGGAAATATCCAGCTGTTTCATTATATCATGAAGTGTTTTGTTAATCAACGTATTCTTGACCGCACGACATTGCAGAAAACGGCTTACATCCAGAAAAAGGATGGCATGGCGTTTGAAATCACTCCTTCTGATGAAAAAGAAGCAATCTTTAAAGAAGTGCTGCAGAGAGAGATACAGCATCCAGGCTGGTTCTATACTGTGATCAAAAAATGGAAAGAATTGAAGACAGAACAAGATCGACTTAATAAAACAGTGGTTGATGGATTAGAGAACTGTTCAGATCAAGAACTTCATGACCTGTACGTGCAGCTTCACAAAGTTAATTCCCAGTTTGTTGTTTTTGGGACATTCATTGAATGTTTGGATCCCTATTCTGAAAATCTGCCGGAACGGTTTCAGAAACAATATCATCTTACAGAGGAAGAGACGCGGGAAGATCTTCATGTGTTGTCAACGCCAATAGAAAGAAGCTTTCTGACGCAGGAAAAGATAGATTTCCTACAGGTATGTTTAGGTACAATGTCCCTTGAACAATTTCAGGAGAACTATTATTGGTTCGAGACAAATTACAAAGATGCGCCAGAGCTGACTATGGCAGAAATCAGGAAACGGGTAGAGACATTACATAAAACCAAGAGCAACGAAGAAATGCAGCAGGAGATACAGAAAACAGAAGAGATGGAGAAAGAACAGATTGCGCAAAAAAAACACATAGTACGAAAACTTAAACTCACTCACGAAGATACAGTTCTCTTTGATCTCATCGCGCAGTTTGCTCATCTCATGGATTTCCGTAAAGAAAACATGATGAGAACGACGTACTCCCGCTATCATATTATCGTAGAAATAGCGAGACGAAAGAACATAGGTTTAGATACGATCTTCCGCATGACCACTGAAGAATGTCTT
>CAYIBV010000006.1:0-24667 GCA_964361725.1 uncultured Methanosarcinales archaeon
ACTGTAAGTTCTTCGCATTTCTGCCTATTAATAAACTTTTTGTTTTTATACTACTATCACGAATAACGATCTTACTCTCCTCTTCTGTAATCTCATGAGCGGTGAGAGGATAAATCACATTCTTCACAAAATCAACAGGATTTTCATTGTATTCGATGACCCGCACTCGTTTCCCTAATTGCTCCTGCACCCGTTTAATGACCACCCCCCCTTTCCCCACTGCCTTACCTAGTTCGCCAGTAGCCACCACAAAATAGACCATATCTTCTTCACGAAAACAGTCTTTCACATTGACATGAGTAAACTGTTCCATCAGAGAGGAATACCCCATTGCTTCTTGATCTAACTTAATCCGTACCAATTTATTCTCCCGGTATGCCTAACACAGAAATGAAAAAGTTTTTCTTACAGAATACTCCTAGTTCTTCATTTGTCTGGGGAAGCTCAGTAACAGGAACACCAGCTAACAAAGCATAACGCATAATATCATCTTTCACCTGCACTGGACAATTGCTGGCAAGGTATATTTTATGTACTTTCTTTGCCCGTAACTGTTTCAATACTTGTTCCGTGCCTATAATAACTTTCTTTTCCTGTACACGTGCTTTCAACTCTTTCAACACATCCGTTGCTGTATCTTTTTTTCCTGCCATGTGTCATTACTCCTCCCTCTACTTCATCTTTGTCACCAGACTCGGCAACCCTGTTCCTAAAGGCACCGGCTGGTTAATCATTACATTTTCCACTACAGACGTTAACCGATCTACTTCCCCTTCCAGGGCGGCGTTCACTAAATGCTTGATAGGCGTCTCAAAGCTTGCTCTCGCCAGTACACTTGCTTTCTCGCTTACGACCCCATATCGCGTTATTCCTTTCACTTCTCCTGAAGCGCACATGATATCTGCAACCAGCATAATATGCCGGATATTTATATTCAACCCCTGGGCTTCAATGACCCGATACACTTCATTAATAATTGCCTGTCGCGCCGCCTCGATTCCTAAGACCATATAAATTTCATGAATATCGTTGCTAAACGTCCTTCCTGGATCTATTTCCTCTCGCTCTAACACATCTTTCAGATTTGTTCCGGAGGTAAGGATAACATATTCCTCACCCCGCTTTACAGGCAATACTTGTTTGATTCCTTTCATTCCCTGCACTTTCACCTCTCTGATCTTTTCTTTAAGATTATATAATTCTTTCACTTCTTCTGGCTTGCCTTTATGAGTAAAGACCAGTTCTGTTTCCTTAACTTCTACGGTAAAGCTTTTTACTTTCACTAACTTGGCAAGTTCTTTTATGCTCACATCAAAGTTTTCCAGTAAAGCATTATCAAACCGCACCGTAAGCGTTTGCTCAAAAATATTTAAACCATACTCTCTCACGAGTTCTCCCATTCTGGTCTCACGGATTTCTGTGGCAAACTTCTTCGCTTTTTCTAACGTATTATACGCGGGCTTAAGATAAATCTCCATCATCGGTGTCTTGATTTCTTTCCGGGCATCAAAAATTTCAATAATCCTTGGGAGACCAGTAGTAACGTTCATCTCAGCAACTCCCGCAAAGTGAAATGTGTTCAGGGTCATCTGTGTTCCCGGTTCTCCAATACTTTCCGCACTCACCAAACCTACGCCTTCTCCAGGATTGATTCTTGCCGCTCCATACATAGCGATGACCGCATCAAGAATAACCACCATTTTTTCTTTACTGACAGATGCCGGAACGATCAGTTTGAGTTCATCTATTACAGACAAAGGCAACCTGTCAGCGTAAGAATCTATAACAGTGTCATGTTTCATTCTGCCTCCCCCATCGTAATGTCAGTAACTACTTTCTTGATATCAAGCATACCATTTTTTGTCTTAGATACATCTAATGAATCTTCCCCATAGACAAACTGCACAATCTTTCCACTGGCATCCCGCACCGTTCCATCATATTCTACTTTAAGATCCTGCATAGCGTTAGATAATCGTCGATAGAGATACCCTGACTTTGGCGTCCGTAGTGCCGTATCCATGAGAGCATCCCGTCCCGTCATAGCCCCAAAGAAAAACTCACTTGGTGTCAGCCCGCTCTTAAAGTTATTGCGGATAAACCCTCGCGCTCTTGAACTGAGGTCATTAACTTTAAAGTAAGGTAATGTTCTCCCCCGGAATCCATGCTCAATCCTCTTCCCACGAAGAGCCTGTTGTCCTACAATAGCTGTCATCTGCGCAATGTTTAATGGATTCCCTCGTGACCCGCATCGCGCCATAACGATAGCAGCACTATCACGTACCTGCTTCATCGCTACATCCCCGCTCTTGTTCCTCGCTTTATTCAATGTTTCCAGGATACGTAGCTCTAATGTCTCAGAGATGGTTCGGCCCGGAAGGGGTTCAAGCCCCCCGGCAAAATATACATCAATCAGTTTTCCTACTTCTTCTTCCGCTTTACGAATGATGTCTTTAATCTCCTGGATAGTCTCCGGGGCAAGATCCATGTCACTGATGCCGATAGTAAACCCACGTCGTGAGAGAACTGCTATCCCTAACTTAGAAATTTTTCCCAACAAGTCTGCAGTGAATTGTGGACCATATATTTCGTAAATATTCCGTAACATTAACCCGCTCTCCTGTCCTAAATTAGATTTATCCATCACCCCAGATTTTAACATTCCATTTACTATTTTTACTTCATTTCCGCTCTTATCCTTCCCTGTGAAATTGAAATCTTTAGGCAATAACATGGAAAATACCTCTTTGCCATCAATCTTCTCTTTCTTAGGTAAGTGAGAAAAGTCCGTTACCCCGCAGGTATATAACAAGTCCACGGCCTCTTCTGGAGTAAGTACTAATTCTTTTGTGAGCAAATAATTTCCTGTAATGCCATCGTGAATGCATCCCACCACACTTAACCCGTAGCGGGGGCTAATCAACTGCGTCTCTACCAGCATTAACACCATCGCTTCCGCACGTGCTTCTTCCGTCTGGGGGATATGTAAGTTCATTTCATCCCCATCAAAGTCCGCATTGTAGGGATTACAGACAGCAGGATTCAGGCGGAACGTCCCTCCTGGAAGAACTCGTACATGATGACACATCATACTCATGCGATGCAGGGAAGGCTGACGGTTAAACAAGGCCACATCACCGTCTGTCAAATGACGCTCTACTGTATATCCTAAAGCAAGTTCCGCAAGAATTTCTTCTTTGGTATCGTTTGTAATTGCTTTCTTTTTTCCATCCGGTTTAATGATATAATTCGCTCCCGGATACACTTTGGGGCCATTCTGCACAAACGTAAGCAAATATGCTTTATTCCATTCCGTCACTCGTTCCGGTATCGTTAATGCCATAGCAATGACTAAAGGAATACCCACTTCATTCAATCCAATCAGAGGATCTGGACTGATAACCGTACGTGCGGAGAAATCGGTTCTCTTTCCCGCTAAATTATGGCGGATACGTCCTTCTTTGCTCTTAATACGGTCCGTCAACGTCTTCAGGATCTGTCCGCCGCGATGTCGTGCCGGAGGTAATTGCGGAACTTCATTATCAAAGAATGTGGTAATGTGATATTGCAGCAGATCCCATAAGTCTTCAATAATAACTTCGGGCGCGCCGGCATTAATATTTTCAAATAACCGCTGGTTGATGCGCACAATGTCTCCTAATTTGTGAGTGAGATCATCCTCGCTGCGCTCTCCTGATTCCAAAGTAATGCTTGGCCGCATCGTAACTGGGGGAATGGCCATAACAGTTAACACCATCCATTCCGGACGCAACCCTTCTTTATAGCCAAATATCTTCAGATCTTCTGCAGGAATTTTCTCCAGACGGGCACGCACTTCAATAGGAGTTAACCGGATATCTCCTTCATAAAAGTTATATGGTTTTTCGATCTTGATCTTTTCTTGCTTCTTCGTACAGTGCGGACAGCTATCTTTGGTCTTATATTTCGCCACAATCTCTTTGATTTTGGCACGTCGTGCTTCGTATTCCTCCCCCGCACCCACTTTTTGAATCTGCTGTAAATACTTCTTTAAGTTTTCTTCTGGAATAAGGATGCGGCTGCAATACTTGCATGTAGACTTCAATAGATCCAATACCTGACGAACAAAAGTAATATGAATAATAGGTCTTGCCAATTCAATGTAGCCAAAGTGTCCCGGACATTCTTTCAGTTTTCCCCCACAGGTCTTACAGCGCAATCCCGGATCGATAACACCAAGACGAATATCCATCAATCCCCCATCAACAGGATACCCCTCCCTATCATATAACTCTGGCGTGACAATCTTTGCTGCCGCTAAAGCCACAATCTGCTTTGGGGAAAAGAACCCAAAAACGATGTTGTCAATTTTTTTATGGATTTGCTGTCTGTTCATAGAGCATCACTCATTGATATTTATTCACTAAGTTCAGCTGGGAATACACTCCTAAGCTGCGAAACTCATCCAATAACAACTTGAATGCATAACTCATCTCAATATAGTTAATGGGGACATCTTCACCGCACATTATACAATACTTCCTGTTTTTGTAATGATCTTCCACCGCTACCAGCCCGCATTTCTCACAGATAGGAAGGCTTATACGATCAGAGTCAAACCGCTCTTTAAGCAACAACGACGCTCCATGAGCAATAAACGTATCTTTCTCCATCTCCCCTAAGCGCAGGCCTCCCTCTTTCGCTTTCCCTTCCGTAGGCTGCCGGGTAAGCAATTGAATCGGTCCCCGGGCACGGGATTGTAGCTTGTTTGCGACCATATGCCGCAATCGTAGATAATACATATTTCCTACATAGATGCGCGCTAACATTTTCCGGCCTGTACGACCGTCATAAAAAACTTCTTTCCCATCATCAGAAAAACCCAATTGCACCAACTCTTCCCGTAACGCCTGCTCTGCTTCTCCCTCAAATAACGTGCCATCTACAAACCGTCCTGCTAATGCTCCTACTTTTGCCCCCAGTAACTCAATCAAATGCGAAATCGTCATCCTTGAACTTATCCCGTGAGGCGTAAAAATCAAATCCGGCACAATTCCCGAACTTGAAAAAGGAATATCAGCCTGAGGAATCAAGATACCGGTAACTCCTTTCTGCCCATGACGACTGGTAAACTTATCTCCAATTTCTGGAATACGTTCTTCCCGCAATCTCACCTGAATTAGTTTGTTTCCTTCTTCATTTTCCGTTATGACCACAAAATCAGCCACGCCCCGTTCACCATGCTTTAACGAAACAGAACTTTCCCGGCGTATGGCTGCAGATAAATTGTATTCCTCTAAACTGCTTAAGAATCGCGGCGGACTGGTCTTTCCAATAACGACATCTCCTTCTCCCACCTTCGCTTCCGGATAGACAATGCCATCTCCTTCCAGGAAACGATAATCGCGCTCGCTCCTGTACCCTTTAACATCTTTATCAGGAATGCACATATTATCGACCAATCCACCAGAATAACGCAACTCTTCTGAACTCACGGGACGAAAATACGTACTTCGCGCCAGTCCTCTATCCACAGAAGATTTGTTAAGAATGACTCCATCCTCCATGTTATATCCATCATAACACATCACGGCTACAATCATATTCTGTCCGGAAGGATGTTCCCCATATCCTGTCACATCGTGGACTTTCGTCTTGACAATAGGATACTGGGAATAATGCAACACGTTAGAATCCATGTCCATACGCAGGTGATAATTTGCGGCATAAAAGCCCAAAGCCTGCTTCTGGTTTTTACTTCCAATGATCAGACGGGAGGATTGGTTGTAATTTCCAAACGGCACCAGTGCCGAAGTAACCCCAACAATAGACCCCGGGGTTATCTCTAAATGAGTATGTTCTGAAGTTAATTCTTCTTCGTTATATGCCACAAAAGCATTTTCTTCTTCTGCAGCATCAAGATATTCCACCACGCCCTGACGAACAAGGTCTGCCCAAGTAATCTCTCCCTGTTGAAGCTGGGATATCTGTTTTTCCGTCAACAACGGTTTCCCATCACGCACCACAAGCAAAGGACGATGTGCTCTGCCCTCATCACTGAGAACATACACCTCATCAACAGCAGTATCATAAAACACATTTACATTCTCAGACAATGTCCCCTTTCTCCGCAGATCTTTGACATCAGCGACGAAAGAGGGACCATCATCAACTGTTCCCACAAACTTTGAATTAAGATATATATCTGCCATTGTCGTCTTACACCGCCTCTTTCAGGCCAATCCCTTTCAATTTTTCCATGACATCATGTTCATTTACTGCTTGAGAGATAGAACAAAGCATCGCGAGATTCTTTCTCAGGCCGATATTTGTTCCTTCCGGCGTCTCGATGGGACACAACCGTCCGATATGAGTACAATGTAATGCCCGTGCTTCGAAGTTCTCCTGAGCGCTGGATAATGGGCTCACCACCCGCTGAAGATGAGAAATCATCGCTAAATAATTGGAGCGATCCATACGTTGCGAAATACCCTGTCTGCCACCCACCCATTCTCCTGTAGCCATGGCAGAATACAATCGTGACGTTAATAATTTATCACGGATAATCACCCGCACAGAAGGTAATTTTCCCCGTTTAATAATGCGCTGAAAATTATATAAAATGTCACCCACTAACACTTTAAAGTTTACTCTAAATAAATCTAAGAGCAAATCGCCGCTCATGCGGATACGCTTGTTCATATAATGATCTTTATCATCAGGGGCACGCACTCCCTCCCGAACATCAATAAACTTCTTCAACATCTTACACAGGTTCCGTGCTTTCACTAACCGATCGCTGCTTTCTAAACCAATATTGGGCAAAAGGTACTTATCTAGAATCTCTTTCGTACGTTCAATGCGCACTTCTTTCACTTGGGCAATTCCAATACGCTTGGCGATGTAATCAATGGCATCTTCCTGAGTTTTAATCTCTATAAATTCAAATAAGTTTAAGATCACTTCTTCATAATTTTTGTCCATAGACACTGATTTCATGATTTCTTCATCTTTGATCAATCCTAACGCTTTAAGGACAATAATGATAGGCATGGTTTTAATTCTTGTAAACGTAAGGTAGTACACCCCCTCTTTCTTCTGCTCCAGCGTCAAAGGAATCTTATACGATCCCCGCGCTGCAAAGAATCTTCCAATTAATTCTTTCCCGTCCTCTTCCACAATAAAGTTATTAGCCGCTAAATCTTCCACATTCACGACTACTTTCTCTGTACCATTAATGATAAAGTATCCCCCAGGGTCGGAAGGGTCTTCTCCCCTCTTCACTAGATCTTCACGAGATAGACCAGAGAGATTGCAGTACTTGCTCTTTAACATAATAGGAAACTTTCCAATTTCCGCAACAAAATTTTCTCTCTGCACATCATTAATATAAGTACTAATCTCTAAAAAGAGAGGGGCATTATATGAAATCTTCCGTAACCTTGCTTCTATGGGAAAAATCGGCCTTTTTGATCCATCTGCTTCTATTATTTCCGGCTTGCCTACGGTAATACGTCCAAAACGAATCTTAAACTTTTCAATGTTATGGGGGATAATCGTCGGTTCTGCTTCTTTGTTTTCTTCCACGACTTCTTGCAACCCTTTATCTAACAGAGCATTAAATGATTGAATGTTACTCTCTACAAATTTTTTCTCTTCAAAGTATCTTTGCACTAACACTGACTTATCCATAATTATTCCACCGCCACGGCCCGATAATACACAGCAATCCCCGCTGTAGGACTAGGACGCTCTATTTTGATGACATCTCCTTCTTTTACATTTAACTTTGCAATAGAAGGATCACGAATCGTTATTTTCGGCAAATCTCGTTCTGAGACGCCATATTTTTTGAATAGTTCCTGCTTCTCAGAATCGCTGGTCTTACTATGCTTCGCTACCAAATAATGCTTGCTCACGTCAAATGCCATTTTGTTGTTGTAAATTAATGAACGGGCCGGGAGGGATTTGAACCCACGACCGCCTGGTTTCCCCGGTGGACGTAAAAGCCAGGCGCTCTACCAAACTGAGCTACCGGCCCACGCGCCCTGGCCGGGACTTTCCACACTTCCGAGTGTATTCGAACCCGGGTCGAAGCCTTTTTGCTCACGCAAAAAGACATGACGAGCTTGTCCTTGCACTATCGACAGGGCTTCATGCTAGGCCGCTACACCACCAGGGCACCTCTTCACAGAGCTCGATCTACAATTGAATCCCAGTTATGACAAAAAAGGAGTAACTGTAGAATCGGGCTGCCATTTTGTGCTAAAAACCGCAGGCTGTTTATAAAGCTTTCTAAAATTGGAGAAATTCCAGAAATAATAAACCAACCCCACATCCATACATTCTCACGTTTCCTCTCTACTCACATATGATATCTTGCCCTGTTCCACCAGCGATTTCAGCGCCGCATTGAGATAGAGAATTCCCCAGTTGCGCAAAAAAAGAGCGCTGGGGTAATAATCTATATTGTGGTGGCCATAATGATACCCTAAGACACACAAAGGTCTTCCTTCTGAATCCATCTGTACTTTCGGAAAATCTGGATGGGCATAGGCGGCAAATTTTTCTGTGGTAAATCGTACCAGACGATATCCCAGAAATCCTTTCTCAGGAGGAGTAAGGCTCCCACCTGCATTCCGACTAATGGAAAGACCACAGAACCCCGTTTCCGTGGGAAAGACCTGCGATTCCCATGTCCCATTCCTCAACCGTAATCGACCGTAATGTTTTTCCACATCTGGCTGTTCTCTCAGAAACACATTTTCATACCATTGCCTGGTTTCTTCATCAGGGATCAGTGGAAGAATTTCTTGAAGATCATGATACCATTCTTGTGCTGCCTGAAGGAAAACAGTATGGGGAAGATTCTCGTCAAGCGAGATATCAGGACGCAGAAAAGCAGGATGCACAGGAACACAAAAACGAAAATGATTATAATAATTGGTTGTAAGAATAGGAAGTTCTTCTTTTCTGAGAAAGAGATCGTCAATGTTCATATGAAACAAAAGCGTCGTTTAGTTTTTATTAATTTAGATTCTGAAAGATATTAAAAAAAAGTCCCCCCTCCCCTAGGATAAAAAATAATTTCACAATGTTAATCCTCTTTTGGTAGTATACGGTTCTGGGAAGAAAAGAAATGACCAACATATAGTTGCGGACATAAATAATTGAGCAATAATTATCCGCAACTATATATGAAGGACGCAACTATTTTGCTCAATTATTTGCGTCCTTCAGTATACATTCGAATTACTTGTGAAAGCAGGATATGACCTTGATAATTATCTCTCATCTCGTTTCTTGTTGAATGATCATATTCACTGGCTGAAGTTTGTTTGATCTCAGACTCCAGAATATCTAAGCCTCTTCTACCAGTATAAATTATGTCCAAATCATATTGAAAGAATTTAGGGTTCATTTTTCTTTGGGGTCCCACACCCCTGTATGTGGGTCGTAAAGACATTCTTTTGGTTTAGCAAAGAAATTCCCCTCCACTTTAGACTTGGGACGACAATCAAAACAAGCATAACGATATTCACAAACCCCGCAATCTTCTATGTAATCTTTTGAAAGGCCCCATACTTTGGCAGTCTCCTCACCAGTTATCACCTCTTTAAGAGATTGTATTTTTATATTGCCAAGGCGTTTATCTCTCTCCATACCACAAGGATAAACATTTCCATCAGCGCTAATATATAACTTCCCGGGAAAACAAGGATTACCATAAACTCTTCTCACAAACGTATTAAAATCCACTTTGGGAAAACGAGCTTCTGTGACAATACTCTCTTTGTAAAGTTTATGTGGAACTAATTCACTACTGCAACCACGTCCTACCGGCCGAACGAGATCACAACTAGCATTCTCCACTCCTAATTCTTCACGCGCGTATCTCACTGTTTCATCAACATAATCTTCATTTAATTTCATGGCGACGATTCCTATTCTCACAGGAACGTGCCTTTCTTGCAGAAGTTTTATGGCTCGGATAGTTTTTTTGAAACTCCCCCCTCTTCGTGTTATGGCCTCATGGATATCTGGCCTATGTCCATAAAGGGACAAAGCAACATTAATATGGTGTTGTGCTATCTGGTCAGCTTCAGTTTCTTTAAGAAGAGTGCCATTCGTGAAGATTTCAATATATTCAAAGTTTTTTCTTTTAGCATCTTCTACCAACCCAAAAATTTCTTTGTAAAGTAATGGCTCTCCACCAATAAATTGTAGCCGTTTAAATCCTTCCTCGGCAGCTTGATCAATAACTCTTAGCCAATCATCATGGAGCATTCTCTCAGTAAGTGCTTTTTCTGTTTCAATCAATTCCGGACAGCTGTCATCATAACAATGCAGGCAACGGAGGTTACATCCCCGGGTGAGTTCCAACCACATAAAGTCCAGTTCCTGTTTGGGTTTCTGAGGGAAGTCCTGTATTGGCAGCTTTTCCTCAGTAAAACTACCTAAGCTATTCTGCTCAAGTTGTCTAAGCCACGTTAACACATCATCAGCCCGGTTATCAAATTCGTGGACTGCCTCTGCAACGGTCTTTCCTCCTACAAGGGCATCAAGACAATCTTTTGCTTCTCTATTAATAGAAAAAACATCTCCTTTATTAGTATCATAAATTGCTCCCCTAATAGCCCCTTTGACCCAATATACTTTATCTGATAGTGCGAAGTAGCTCATCTTTTATTGTTCTATCTAACTCTGCTAAAAATAAAAATCCCAACCGCAGCACACGAGAAACTGCGGTTTCTGGGGTTGCTTAGCAGCAACAGCTGCGGGGTATTAACCCAGACTGGAATAAATCAACACTTATATCTGGAGTTGGGTTCACAGCCCAGCGGATCACAATTTGGCGGATCACAATAACTTCTAAAATTGCCCTCGCCGGTCACTTTGGTAAGTTCCAATACACCACTATCTACGGGCGGCGGGAAAAACTTACATCCTATTTCAGGAATACATCCCAGACGTAATCCCTCTGTACCACTTGTTACTTTTGTCAATTCAAAAGGCACTCTTCCCCCAAATTCCGGTTCTTTTAACTTTCCTTCTAGTTCCATTCTTGACCTCCACTTTGTTTTGTCGCTAGTACAGATAACTGTTTTTAAGAAGGTTTTGACTAATCTTCCGAAAGAAATCCGGAAAACAAACAAACGCACTATCCTCTTTACGCCCCTTCTCCCCTCGCAGCAAGAAGCATTCCTTGTTCTGCCAGAGATTTCAGCGCGGCATTGAGATAGAGAATCCCCCAGTTGCGTAAAAAAAGAGCGCCGGGGTAATAATCAATATTATGGTGTCCATAAGCATAGCCGCGTACTCCCCGTATGTTTCCTTTGGAATCTGTAATTGGTTGTTCCGTTTGTTGTGAAGCATAAGCCGAAAATTTATCTGGGGTAAAGCACACCAGACGTACTGGTAAAAATTGTTCTTCTGGTGGTATCAGGCTTCCGCCAGAATTCCGACTGATAGAAAGTACAGTGCAGAATCCGGTCTCGGGGGGAAACGATAGGCATTCCCAAAGAGGTTTCTTGAGCCTTAACTGTCCATAACGAGTTTCAAACTGTGGTTTATTTTTGAGAAATACATCTTGATACCATCGTCTCACTTCTTCATCAGGAACGAGAGAAAGAATAGCAGTAAGATCACTATACCACTCCTGTGCGGCTTGCCGAAAGACAGTATTGGGCAAATCAGGATCGAGCGATATATCGGAACGAAGAAGAGCAGGATGGACAGGAAGCCGGAAGCTGAAGGTCTTATGATAATCAGACGTCACTATGGGAAGTTCTTCTTTCTTCAGGAGAAGATCGTTAAGGTTCATGAGACAAGTTATAATTTTCTCTTTTTTTATGTATTTGTATGTTTGAATAGTAATATACTATCGGAAATAACTTTAATTTCAGGATAACGAAAAGCAAAGCTAAAGTTATTTCTTTACAAGAAATGAAACTAAACAGTATAAGCTTCAAACATTTCTGTTAGCATTTGATAATCCTTATCCTTTCCCTGAGTAGTTAAACAAGTTTTAATCAACATTCTTAGGTTTCGGGACTCAACATTATCCCCTACTCTCTCCAAGAATACTTCAAAAGTACCCGAATGAGTCAATTTTGCTTTAATTGCTTTTTTCGAATTTTCAGGCCTAATAGTATCTTCTATTTTCTCTAAATATGCCTTCAAGCCCCCACTTATAGTTCCAGTATAAGCTTTCTCACGCTCATCGCGCAGGTTTCTCTTAAACCGAGTGACGTGCATCGAATCCGATTTGCTAAATAAATGATGGCCAGTGCTCATGAAGTACATTACTTGACCAAGTGATACCAAATCATTTTGACCACCAAAACGGTAATTGTCTAAAGGTTTAGCATTTTCTTCGGTCGTTGCAATACCTAAATCTACTATTACTGCTTCATCAGAATCAGCATCAACCATGATGTTTGCTGGTCGGATATCACGGTGATGATAAATACCCACTTCATGCATTTCTATTAAACCATTGAGAATGCCGGCTCCATACTGTACTATTTTTGTGCTTGGTAAGCGAGTTTGTTCATTTAATATATCATCTAGTACCCTACCCTTAATATATTCGAGCTCAATAACATCAATCGTATCTCTTTCAACAACACTCTTAAGTGCAATTACATTCTTTGGTTTTTTAGAACGCTCTTGGAGCCTCATCAATAAGTCAATTTCATTTTGCAAATTCTTACCAAATTTGTATGCTGATCTTTCACGTTTGTTTAATAGAACAACGGAGTGATATCCCACACCAAGTAGTCTGTAATTCTTACGATCAGATTTTATATTTTTCCATCTGGCAACTTGACGTAAAACGGAAAGTACCTCCTCATTTTCTATTTCAGGTCCTATTTTCATTCTATGCAATAATGCAATTTCTAATCCACTGAATTGGTGATAATAGAGATTTGCTCTATTTGGAGAACAACCCAATTTAACTAATTCAACAATTTCTAATCCACTGAATTGGTGATAATAGAGATTTGCTCTATTTGGAGAACAACCCAATTTAACTAATTCAACAATATCTCTGGCTTTGAAACGAGAGTCATATTTATGAGCGTATTTTAGCTTCACGCCTGTTTTAAATAATTCGACTATGCCACCTCTTCCAAATCTCTTCAATAACTTACTTTTTGTTCTTTCCATTTTTGCAATCTGCACTATGTGTCTTGGTTTTGTTCTTTTGCTGAACTCGTTCGCAATGTGCGGCTCTATTCCTTCACGAGAAAATAGAACTATTGCAGTTGGTGAAAATTCTGGGCTGTAGTTTAAGGCTTGATCCAAGGAAACACCATTCTCTTCGAAATTCTTCCTTTCTTTTTTATTAAATCTTTTATTATATCCTTTAATTCTTTCTTCAATCCCCATACCACTTCATAGAGATAACAACTATAAAAGCTTTCCTCAGAAAATATATCCAAGAAGGAAGAGAACGCCCTTCCTTCCTGGTTAAAGTCCCCCCTCCCAGACTTTCACTCCTTTACACATTGTAACGGGCTTTCGAACCGGGGATTCCTCGGTACCCACAGGCTGATGGTTTTTCATTCACACATCTCTAAGATGATACTGTCGAACCACTGCTACAGCCGAGTGTTCTAGCCGCTAAACTAAGGGGGGATATACCCCTAGTCTAAGCCTCGCTTTATTAAGTTTTTGTTCCTAAAAGCCCCTACAAAAACGAAACACATTTAAAGAGGAAAAGAATCCTTTCCCCTATTAAAACTAAAAAAAGAGGTGAATATGAATGGCAAAAGGAGGATCTCGAAAACAATTATTAGGGAGCTGGTCGTTCCTTATCGGGCTCATTCTGGCAGTCGTGTTAGGATTAGGATTGAGCTTTGCAGAAGCATACCAAGGAACGTTAATATGGATTGTGTTCTTGCTCGGTATCGTGGTAGGACTGCTGAACATAACCAACAATGAAGTGTCTTCTTTCCTCACCAGTGGAACAGTGCTTGTGCTCATTTCCTTTTTAGGAGTGCAAGTGGGCGTGTTTGATGCTGTGGCATCGGTGATTTCCAGCGTGTTGAAAGGAATCTTAACCTTGTTCGTGCCGGCCACCATCATCGTGGCGTTGAAAGCAGTGTTCAGCTTAGCACGAAGCTAAGAACCGTTTTTTCTTTTTTTTCTTCTTCATTCTTAACGATTGATTATACACAACAAAAAACTTTATTAACAATTGGCTTTCTGTATGCTTAACAGTGCGGTGGTAGTACAGTGGTTAGTATACGGCCTTGCCATGTGGTAAGAACGTAATGAGGCTGTGACCCGGGTTCAAAGTTCAGAGAATGAATGAAAGTCCCGGCCGCCGCATTTATTTTAGAATATGGATAAAAACTTCGTATAACATATGCGATCGCTGTTCTACGCAATTGAAAGAAAGCCCCCCCGCAAAGTTTTTAATCATATAAGTTATTCCATGCTTATGGAAGATTTAAAACTCGGAATTTATCAACATTTCAAAAGTGGCAAGGTAAAAGTTCTGCATATTGCTAATCATAGTGAAACATTAGAAAAATTTGTAGTTTATGAAGCTCTATACGAATGCAGAACTTACGGAAAAGGTTCGATATGGATTAGACCTTTGAAAATGTTTAAAGAAAAGATTATAGTTGTAGATGGAAAAGAAGTTCCTCGTTTTAAATTTGTTGAATAGTCGGGCTTTCTTCAACTTTCTCGCCTTCGGCTCGAACCACGTTGCACTTTCGCTTCGCTCAGGGCGTAGAACAGCGATCGCATACGGGAATTCCTTAAGTTATACACCACTTAGAAAAAAAGTGGCCCTGCCGAGACTTTCAGGCAACCATGCTGCTTTACCGTGTTGCGTGAGGCTGAGTGTAACGAATGCCTCACTCGAGCTTTGGTGCAGCGCAAGGTGAAGCAACAACTTCACCTGCGCGCAGAAGGCGAACCTTCTTGCGCTTTAGTAAAGGTGCGTTTGAACTCGGGACTTCTGCTTTGCCACGACTTCTTGAGTAGAACACTGTCATATAAGAGCAGCGCTCCAACCAGACTAAGCTACAGGGCCATTGCTCAGACAATCACAGCCTACTTTAAAAGATTTTCTTTCCCACAACAGCGACTTTTCTTTCACTCTCTTTATAAAGAGACACTAAAATGGCCATTTCCTACCCTAAAATTACTACAAAGGTATATAAATCAAGAAACTAGTCTTTCCCCAGAGAAAAGGTGCAGCATGAATCTCAACCAAGTCAAAAAATTAATGGAACGGAAGAAAACATCCCATAAAGGAGAAAATGGCTATGCCTTGATTATCGGCGGTTCTGAAGACTATGTAGGGGCAGTTACCCTCGCAGGCTTAGCAGCTTTACGTACAGGATGTGATTCTGTGACCATCGCCTCACCGGAAAAAGTAGCATGGATCGTTAATCGTTACTCTCCTGATTTAATTACCCATAAAGTGCCCGGAAAAACGTTCAGCATCAAAAATGCCAAAGAGATGGTTCGTCTGGCAGAACACTTTGATGCCGTTCTTATTGGTAATGGCATTACCCGAAAAGCGGATAAATTCAATCATTATTTTCTGAAGAAATCACAGAAACTGAAAGTGGCAGATGCTGATGCCCTTCGCGCCATGGCGTTTAAAGATTTCAATAATTCTATCCTCACCCCCCATGAAGAGGAATTACGAGATTTACTTGTAAATAGTGGCAAGGAATTCCTTCTTCCTAAATTAAAAGAAGCGAATATCAAAGAACGGGCGGAAATCCTTCAGGGAAACCTGCGATACTTCTTACAGAACAATAATGTGTTACTCATTAAAGGACCAACGGACATTATCATCTCCCGCAACAAGATTGCTTTCAACCGCACTGGCAATCAGGGAATGACCAAAGCCGGGACTGGTGACGTGCTTGCAGGAATCATTGTTGGTTTTCTTGCCAAGACCCGAGACCCGTTCAAAAGCGCCGTTGCCGGGTCGTATATCAATGGCTTGTTAGGAGATCTCCTGTTGCGAAGAAAGAAAGGATATACATTCATTGCCTCTGACATCCTGGAAGATTTAAGAAAGTTACAGAAAGTAGAGAAGAAAAGAAAGTAAATACGTTACTTAACATTCTCCAACACTTTTTCCACATCCTCATCAGACACATATGTTGCCGTGGCGTATCGTGCTTCTTCTGGCGTAAATATCTTCACCATCACAAACATTCCCTCTGTGTGTCCATTACCCAAAGTATATTCCACAATCACGCATCGCCCTAATGCTTTCCACTCTGTCGTACGCAAATCCATGGGAACGTTGAGTTGATACAAGCGATGTCCTTCTTTTGAGAAATGATATTTTGTACCAATCTCTAATGGCTGAGGGATTTCTTTCTCATCCAGCTTTAAACACGCTTGCAGTAAGAAAGGATTGCCCATACTATCACAAAAACAAAATCTCTATAAAAACATTCACTTCTTCACACCCGCAATCATCACATACTTCCAAAGCACTCCTTGTTTTCTCTGGACATTTACTTCAAATCCAGCGTTGTGGAATAATTGCTTGAGTGCGTCATCATTCCTCACCCATTGCACATTCGGAATGAAATAGAAAAACGTGTCATAATCGACAAACACCACTTCTCCCCCTTTCTTCACCTGCATTCCTAAGCTCGTTAATGCCCGCAGAGGATTCTGCAATGAAGATAACACGCCAACAGAAACAACTCCATCCACTTTCTCTGGCAATAGCAACTTAAAATCATCCAGATGGGGATGATGATGCACACTCACGTGCGGCATATGTTTCGTCCTTTCCATAGCAATCTTCACTTTATGCAGGGACGTATCAGTGGCATACACTCGTCCCGTACTCGTCACCATCTGCTCTCCCAGAATCTTTGTCATCAATCCCGATGAACAGCCATACTCCAACAACACTTTTCCCTGCATGTTTCCTAAATCTTTCACTAACGCTTTGCGGATGGAAAAAGGAAAGAATATCCTTTCTGTCCATACCGCAATCTTATCAAACCGTTCATGCGTGGAAGAAAACGATTTTGGGTTATACAGCATTTCCACCAAAAAATACAGAGGCATTCCTAAAAACGCAATGGAAAAAGCAATACGCAATGTTCCCGTAGCGACGCTTCCTTCTAGCATCGCCCAATTGACAATCAATCCAATTAATAGTACAACAAACACAATAGGTCCCACAAAAGGCAGGGGAGCACGAAACACCCGCTCCAATGTAGCTTCTTTCTTCCGCAGCACGGGAACGGTCAAAATGACCAGAGAGACCACTAAGAGACTAAGCATCACATATATTAAATACATGGTTTTGTAAGGATCATTCCATCCCACTTCATAGCCTCGAAAGATCAGCCAAGAAAATACAAACACCGCGACAGTCTGAAATAACACCGCTCGATAGGGAGATTTATATTTAGGATGCAGCACCGCTAATTGCGTGGGAAATAACTTATCCTGAGCCATGGCTTGAATTAATCTTGAGCCGGTAATGGGCCATGCTGCTGCCGCTCCTACAATCACTAAATACATCCCAAACACGATAAATGTCTGTCCTTTCTCTCCCAGAGTCTGTAACGCCTGCGCGGCAAACGGCCGTGAATCCGTAATATACTTGTCATATGGTACTGTTCCCAATGAACTCAGCACATACAATGTCATGATCACGCCAGTTAACACAATACCAAACAACAACACTCGATGCAATTTCTTAGGCTCTTTCACTTCGTTCGCCATATAACTGACAGCTTCAAATCCTAAGAACGCCTCGCTGATCAACAATAACGCCAGTCCAAATGAAGGCAGCAACCCATATCCCTGATCCTGAAAGAAAGGAGTAAAGAATGAAGAATCAAACGGCATGCGGAATTCTCCCGAAAAGAGGGCAGGAACATCGATAAAAGAGGGCAGGGTCATGCCCAGCACCACCACCACAGCAATGATTCCAAACACCACGAGCATGGTGGATCCGGCATCAATCCCCCAGAACGCCAGGAAGTTTAGAACTATAATCCATAACGCCACAAACATCATCTGCAGATAAAACGCCGATTGTGTGGTTTCCGGAATGAAATACTGTGCTGCCGCCACCACACTCAATGCCATTCCTAAATTTCCTGCCAGCCATATCATCCATCCCGCGACAAAGGAACCAAACCTCCCGTACGCTAATTTGCAGAATTCATACGTCCCTCCCGACGTGGGGTGCATGGTGATCAGTTCTGCGACATAGAGCATTACAAACGTTGCTAAGACAAACAACACTATCCACGCGATGATGGAAGATGCCCCCATAGAACGAACTCCTAAACTGGGCAGGTAAAACAACGACGTTCCTAAGATAGAATTAACCAGAATAAATAACACCATCCACTGTCCTAATTTCCGCTTCCCCGTGCCCTCACTAAGGTTAACGGGCTGGACTGTTGGTATTGGTTGTGTAGGATGAGGAGAAACGGTCTGGGGAGCAGGACGTGCTGCTGCTGTTTGTCCGGTCTGAGAAACCGGAAGAGGAGCAGGAGAGGAAGAAAATGCCTTCTTTCCAGAGGAAAACCACTGCCAGAACTCTTTCAGTCCCATCCATCATCACCCATAGAAAAAGAATTTCTTTTTTGTTTATAAATATGCTGGGCTCATGGGCATAGTACAGAGTTTGGTTCATTGTTTTTACTTCTCAGAGGGAACATTTTTAAACACACACCCTCTGGAACTTCTATGATATACAGCGCCCGTCTGGAACTCGTTACGGCCTTCGCTCTGGATGATGTCCCTCATCTCTCTGTCTATCCCACCATACGTACAGAACAAGATGCGGTCATTCTAAGAGTTGCTCAGACTATTGATAATCATCCCAAAACACAGGAAGCGCTCGCCAAGCTGAAAGACAAAACCGTAGGGCATTTTTATCACAGCCTTCGCGTGCAAGTGATGTTTCGCTGTCTCATACAAAAAGAACCAACGGTGCAACGACATTTTCCTTCCCAAACGTTAAATGTGGCGGGAGCTCTTCATGATTATGGAAAGACCGAAACGCCCGACCCCGTTCTTGAAAAATCCAGACGCCATACACCCGCAGAAAGAGCCATCATGCAAAATCATAACGAAGATGGCTATAATGCCCCTGAAATCATCACGTTAGATCAAGAATTCTTTCCCGGCTTGCGGGAATTGATGATCCGCCACCACGATTATCCCACCCGTGATCCCGGCCATCCGCTGTTAGAACGCGCTGGAATCATGCTTAGAATGGTCGATCAATATGACGGCTTGTGTAGCAGAAGGGATTATAAGCCCCCATGGGAAGAACGAGCGGTACGCACAGAACTCACCAGACAATTCCCTGAAGACCGTGGAGTGTTAGAATATCTCTGTATGCACTTTCCCGGACCGCTGTTTTAAAGTGTCATTTTTGAAAGCAGAAACATTTTTAAACCATCCCCTTCTCCAGTTGCTCAACGCCCCGGTGGTGTAGTCCGGACTATCATCCAGCACTTTCGATGCTGGGACCCGGGTTCAAAGTTCAGAGAATGAATGAAAGTCCCGGCCGGGGCAGTTTTTTTCATAAAAATAATTTTAAAAGAATTTTTAAAGAGTAACTTTTCTTACAGTATGACGCGGGCGTGTCGGAGTGGTCAAACGAGCTAGCTTCAGGTTATTCTACGGAAAAGCTAGTAGCTTAGTGCTTGCGCAGGTTCGAATCCTGCCGCCCGCAGTTTTTCTCTTTATTTCTCAAATATGTTACCAATCCCTCTACATGCGTTACTTCCGTCTCACGCAGCAAGAAATGCCGCAGACGATTGTTTACTTTAATTCCCTGATGCACACATTCTTGATATAATTTAGAATACAGTTTCTTCCCCTCTGCGTCAAAATCAGTGAGGATAACAACTTCTGAACAAGATAGCTTCTCCACCACTTCAAACAATGGGCCATTCAAAACTATAATATTTCCTACATCCAACTCCCGTAACGCCCGCTCATCTTTCTTTCCTTCCACAATCACAGGAATATTCCTCTCTGTAAGTTCTTCGAGGAATTTCTGGATTTGATCAAAGAGATTCATTATTACTCTTAAAGAAAAAGAACTTTATATCTTTTATGGAGAAATATTATTAAGATTTATTCATACATTTTTTAAAGTACCTATATTCCCCAGCATCTATGATTCCCACTATCACTGTCGAACAGGCGCTTCAACACGAGAATGCTGTCTTTATAGACACCAGAACACCTAAAGAATTCGCTGAAGATCATCTGCCACACGCTATTAACAATCCCATTCTTGACAATGATGAGCGCGCAGTAGTAGGGACTCTCTACAAGCAAGTTTCCCGGGACAAGGCCATCGAACAGGGAGTGGAATTCTTTTCAGCCAAATTGCCCACGTTCATGACTCTCATCAACCAGTACAAGACAAAACCCATTATTATTTATTGCTGGCGGGGGGGAATGCGCTCCAGAGCCATCGTGGCCCTTCTGCACTCATTAGGATATAACGTCACACAACTGGAAGGGGGATATAAATCATATCGTACCTACGTAAGACAGCAATTGGAACAATTCCCCCTCAGACCAAAACTTGTTGTCCTGTGGGGATTAACGTGCACCGGTAAGACACAATTATTATCACACTTTCAGAACTCTCTTGATTTAGAAAGACTGGCCCAACATCGAGGAAGTCTCTATGGCGCAGTAGGATTACACCCTCACTCGCAGAAACACTTTGAAAATCTCTTATTACAAGAACTGACTCGCCTCAACAACGAAGAGTATATTCTCATCGAAGGAGAGAGCAGAAAAATCGGAGACCTCCATATTCCAGAATTCCTATACAAAGCCATGAAGCAAGGCATTCATATCCTCATTACCCGTTCCCTTGACAAGCGCGCCGAACACGCTATCACAGAATATTTTACGTCTGCCAAAGATATTGAAGAAATTAAAAGAATAACAAAAAGCCTATTCAAAGTTATCAGCAAGGAAAACCAGCAGAAGGTATTAACATTCTTAGAGACTAACCAGCTACACGAAGCGGTCAAAATCCTCTTAGAATATTATTATGACATTTTATATCAACATACGTTAAAAGACATATCTTTTTCATATACCATCTCCCATGAGAACGAACAACAGGCTATCACAGAAATCAAAACTATCATCTCTTCTTTTTCTTCTTCCTCAGAACCAGATACCACAGTACCGATAAAATTGCCGCATAGTTCAGAACCATAAACCATGGTTCTCCCCAGCTAATGCCGGGAAATTTCCAATCTGAAAGAGGCCACAGAAATGGCGTAGGAAGAAAAGCACGGCTATGTGTTGGAATATCTAAAAGAATATGTATGGGATAAGCGTATATAAACAGAGGTATTTTCTTCCAGTGTTTAAAGATTAACCAGCACACAAGCACTACAACTACAAAAAAGACAATGCTATGAGTTATATTATATAACGCCATAACCCAGTCTGGGACTAATTCTGGATGTGGCCTGCCAAAAAACGTCTCTGAAGAAAAGACAATATAGAAAGAATAAATCAGCCAGGAAAGTGTATCTGGTAGTACTCCAAAAAATACTGCTTTCCATGGCTTCTTGATGTTATGAAAGAAAATATAACTCCACAATCCATGAGCGAGATAATCCATAACCAGCACAAAAACACCTTCTCTTTAAATGATTATCTCCGAGGGAATACATCGTTCCAACAACACGCGTAATTCTTCTCTTGTTTGTGTCTTGCCTATGAGCACCCGCAACTCTTTTCCTCCCTCTTTTCCTTTGGTAAAATGCATAGCCTGCATCTTAATATTGGCAAACTTAATGGTGGGATAGTTTTTGGTATAGTCCAAATAGCGAAAGAAACAGCGCAGGCGTTCTTCAAACGTTACCTCCCGATACGTTCCTGTTTCTAAATACTCATTAACCTGCGTAAATAAAAACGGATTTTGGCACGCTGCCCGGCCAATCATCACGTAATCACAGCCCGTTTCCTCAAGCATACGTTTGGCATCTTCCGGCGTATGGATATCGCCGTTTCCCACGACGGGAATTTTCACCAATTGTTTTAATTCTTTGATCAGCGACCAATCCGCTGTTCCAGAATACCCCTGCTTTACCGTTCGGGGATGAAATGTAATCATTGCCACCCCCTCTTCTTCTGCAATTTTGGCAATTTCCTGCCATCTATCAGGAGCAGTAACTCCTGCCCGCAATTTTACAGTTATTGGTTTTGTTGTGGCTTTTACCATCGTGCGAAAGATGTTCCGCACTAATTCCGGATGCTGTAATAACGCTGAACAGGCCATTTGTTCTGTGACATGAGGAGCGGGACAACCCATATTGTAATCAATGATATCAAAATACGGTTCAACGATTTTAATCGCTTTTTCTAACGCAGTTAAATCAGAGCCAAATAACTGAATGGATAATGGCCGTTCTTTGTCCGAGTACTCAATAAAGTCTGTAATCTTAGGAAGTTTATCTTTCATAGCGACAATGGCATGGATACTGGTAAATTCCGTCACGACGAGTCCCGCTCCTAATTCCTTGCAGATTAATCGCAGTGCGGGATCGCTCACTCCGGCCATGGGTGCGAAAAATACTTTGCTGGAAAATGGAGGTAATGTACTCATACCAATCCATTAAGAGGGTTATTTTAAATAGTTTTAGAATGAAAAAATTAAATTAATTAATCTTCGTAGAAATCTTAATAAAAGAAGTTCTTATTTCCGTTCTTGATGGATAAGGCTCAGGTACTGGAAGAGGTAAAGAACGTGGACTGGCAATATCTTGTCAATCGGCAAGAAGCAGTGCTTATGAGCTCCCTCACCGATCAAGCATACGCCCACTTTGAAAAATTGACGGGTTTACCATGGCACTTCAATTTTACTCTTCGCTTGCCGACAGGAGAAGTATTATTTAGCAAAAAAGAACTAGACGGGCTTCGTTCCATTTTCTCTCAAGGAGACACCGCGTTGTTCATACACTTCCAGAAACGGCTCGTCCGGTATCTAAAGCGCTTTGAAACCATAAGTAAAAACATAGAAAACACTGATTGCTCGTCACTCTCCCAAGAAGAATTGTCACGATTGTTTGAACGATTTGTCGAAGTGGCGTTAGCAGCACATAACTTTCTTGCTCCCATACCTATTGCAGATAAAGTACTTTCTTTGCGCATTCTGGAAAAACTGCCTGAAGCATCAGAACAACAGAAACAAGAATGGTTAGGAATACTTACTTTTCCGGACAAAGAGAATGAACATATCAAAGAAGAACGGTCTTTTTATACCCTTGCCGCAGCATACAAGAAGAAAAAATTCCCAGAACAGCTGCAGAAGCATCTTGCCCACTTTGCCTGGATTGGAGCTCGCTGGTATTGGCTAAACAGTGCTTGGACAGAACAAGACTTTCTTTCCAGATTGGAAGAATTCTTTGCCCAACATAAAGATCCAAAAAAAGAAATTGAGCATCTTCACCGTATGCGGGAAGAAGAAACCAAGAAATTTCAGAATCTCTATGGAGAATTAAACCTCACTCTAGAGTCTGAACTAGGTAAAATGATCGCCATAACCAAAGAATATGCTTTTCTTCGAACATGGAGAACTGACGTGATATATCATTCTGGGTACAGAGCACGAGGACTATTTTATGAAATAGCACAGAGAACAGGAATGAACCCGGAAGATGTCGTGTACCTTTCCATCAACGAGCTTTCTGTGATGGCACAGACAGCAAAAAAAGCAGTTACCTCCTCAGAAGTAGAACTGCGAAAACAATCCTGTTGTAAAGTCACACTTCAGGGGAAGTATCTGATCCTGCCGGGAAAAGAATGGGAGATGAAGATAAGAAACACTCTTCACCTCCCTGAAGAGAAAGGTTCCCAAGTCCAGGGAAAAATAGCGTATCCGGGAAAAGTGCAAGGAAAAGCAAAGATAGTGTTTTCCAATCAAGACAACGCAAAAGTTTTGCGAGGAGATATCCTCATCGCCGTCATGACTTTCCCCAATTTTATTCCTGCCATGGAAAAAGCCGCTGCTTTTGTCACGGATGAGGGTGGTATATTATGCCACGCTGCTATCGTCTCCCGAGAAATGAGGAAACCATGCATCATCGCCACGAAACATGCCACAAAAGTGTTTAAAGATAATGACCTAGTAGAAGTAGATGCCGAAAAGGGCATAGTACGGAAAGTAAGCTCATGATAACATCCATCTCCAGACTGGCATGACCTTAATCGATCCAATCTTATCTTCTTGATTATAGGTTAATATTATCCCTCGATCTACTTTTAACTCTTCCATTGCTTCCTGTAGCCCAGCCATTTCTCTTTCTTTGTTCTCTTCAGTCAAAGTATAACACACCTGAACTGCTTGAGTTGGCTTTCCCCTCTCAACTACTATAAAATCACATTCTTTATTTTTTCTATAGTAATTAATAGTCTTATACTTTCTCCTAAGGTGAAGATATACCATATTCTCTAATATCCGGCCCAGATCGGAAGAGAAGGAAAGAGAGGAAGCTCTGGCTAATCCCACATCAATGGCATATGCTTTTTTAGGATTAATGAGTTGCTTTTTGTAGGAATAATCAAATTTAGTAATGGTAAACAACAAATAGCTATCTTCCAAATGGGAAATGTACGATACGATGGTGTTAGTTGATCCAGCCTGAAATACTTTGGCAAG
>CAYIBV010000007.1:0-24287 GCA_964361725.1 uncultured Methanosarcinales archaeon
TGGCAGCCCCCGTCCGGAATTCGGAACGTACACATTGACGAGAAAAAAATCTGAAAACTCTGCCGTAATCACTCGTCCCTCCTGATCGTGTTCTGGTATTCCCAGGCCATTCGATACTGAAAGTGGCTTTATTTTGCTAAATACCGCTGTTCCCGCATACCCTGCTTTTTTAGCAGCATTCCAATAATGATATTCAAACTCAGAAAGAATCTTATCCACCTGATCTGGATGTGCTTTTGTTTCCTGGATACAAAATATCTCCGGATTGATTTCCGTGAGGGGATCAAGGCACTTCTTCTTTACACAGGCACGGATGCCGTTAACATTCCAAGAGAGAATTTTCATTTACCATTCCCTCTCATCAATGTCAATATCCAGTTCTTGATCCGAACAGGTATAACATCTTCCTTTCGGCGTCATGTAGGAACGGCAACAAGAAATCTTAAACTCTTTTTTCTTCACAACTTCAATATCTAAATCTTCCTCCTCTTCCATCCATTCTCATAATAAGAACAGTCTTATAAGCTTTTTCCCAGAATTTTTATATAGTTGTTCTTTTTACTACGAATGATGACAGAACCATACATTGAGCTCAATGCCTTCCTAAAAGTAAAAAATCTTGCCACAAGCGGTGGTCAAGCTAAAGTATTGATTCGTTCTGGTGCAGTTTTAGTGAATAATGTACCCGAGACCAGAAATCGAAGGAAATTAGTTGTCGGTGATCACGTTTCTTATAATGAGAAAATGTATACTATAACTTCTGATTTGGTACGTTTACATGTTATAAAATAAAAAGCGCCAGCACCCGGATTTGAATTCCCCGACTTTAAGACACCCTTTCGTCTTGGTGGGCTTTATGCCCGCCTTTTTTACGAGATTTTCTTAAAATCTCCGGGAGATCCTTGCGAAAACAAGCTTTCATTGGAACCATTCCAGGCTTGCGCAGTACCAGGTTGTGCCATGCTGGCGCAAAGTGACAGCGTGGCGACCAGAAACCACAGTTTCTGAGTATGCCATGCTGGCGTAGAGAAGTGATTTCGTAGAGTTTTTATAAACTTAATCCTTCCCAGAAACAATTTTCTCAAAGCCGCAATCCAGACATGCTTGCACTTTCTGACCATTATATTCGTAAATATCTACATGAGAAGAATGGCAATGTGAACATTCAAATTTATCTTCCGAGCGCTTGAGATGGACCATGCACAATGTAGTCAGTCGCAAGTATATAAAATTACTTCAGAATTCTTTTAAACTAACCCCATTTTTAGTAAAGAATGAGCAATGACATCTCTCAATACATTCTGATTAAAGTAGATCGTTCCAGAGCTAAACCATTACATGATCTCACCGTTGAGTTTCATGATCGCTTGTTTGAAGATGAGGCTTTATCTCATCTTCTTTTACATCATGGGGAATATATGGAAAAGAGGCCGAAATCATATTTTAACATTACTGACCTGGTATTTCATCGCACCCAAGTGGGATTACAACTAGCAGTACTTCAAAGAGGAATAGAATTGGCCACAAAACCCCATATTGTGGGGGTCTCTGAAAAAGGCTTAGAAATTTCTCTGGGATTTGATGCAGAAAGAGTGGAAACACTGCAACGAGCGTGGTTTGAACATTCGGATGTAACCACATTATTACATCGATATGAAGCGGCATTACAGCGATCTTATGATGAATTTAATTTGCAACTGGTTCTGAGCCGTATGGACCAATCAAGAAGATATTGTCTTGAACCTCGTGATGAAGAGAGAAAACTTCAAGAGCGTATTCTTGTGGTTTGGGATGATGAAGTCCATAACGCATTAGATTCAGCATATTATAATAAAGGAAAAGGACGGATGAGAGTAGCCGCTGTTTTACAGGAACAATTATCTCAGTTTGATTTTGGCCGATTTTTCCTGCTTACTGGTGAAGAGATGCAGGAAGGGATGAAAAGAGTACTAGGGGGATAAAAAATATGGCGGTGGGGGGAATTTCAGGCACTAAAGCTGTTTCGTCGTGGTGGGCTTTACGCCCGCCGTTTAGTGCAGCTTTGTAAAAAGTGCATTTGAACCCCCGACCTTCGCGTAGCCCAGAAGCTTTAGTCATTGGCAATTGCCTCATTGCTCAACCATATGAGCGCGACGCTATAACCAGGCTTAGCTACACCGCCATTTTGCTGTCGAGCATAGCGAAGACAGCCCTCGAACGCCAAATCGAAATTGGCCGCGAAGAGCCAAGCTTAGCTACACCGCCAGACGTACTCTGGTTTTTAATAATTCTTTATTAAGGCTTCGGAAATTTTGAAATAGTTTCAAGATACAACAGGCAAAAAACAGGAGGAACATTTTATATACTTACTCTTAAGTGGTTTCTTTATGCGTGATATAAGCGAAAGATTGATCTTTTACAAGAATGAAAAGGAATTAAGTAAAAGAGTTGCAGCCCTATTTGATTGGGAAACTAGGGGAGACCCCCAGCCACCAAATTGTTCAACAAACCCTCAGCTACCTAACGGGGTACTAGTATCATATCCTCGTGATGGTCCCACTTTTGATTATTTCCCTGGCAATGAACTTTGTGATCTTATGCGTTATCTACCTCCAGAACATGAAATTGTTCAAGAAATTATTGAACAAGCAGAAAGAAATCTAAAAGAAATTTTGGAAAAAACGACAAAAGATCTTACCGTTAGACAATCAAAATATCTCAATTCATTTGAAATTGTCGGTGGTATTGGTAAATATGAACGTTTATATGATCTTATGCAACAGGGGGTATATCATGTCATGGATTTAGATCTATTAACAGAAGATATCCCTCATCGAGAAGGAAGAATTGTCTGGGCTGCGATAAAAGGGATAATGGGGTATCGTGAATCACATCCCGAAGAAGTAAAAAAGATTTTAGCTTGTGCATGGGAAAAAAGATTAATCTTACCTTACGTATTTACTGGTTATTTTGATTTAGATGATGAGCAAGCAATTAACATTTACTTTGAGCTATTTAAGATGGCTCAAGGGGAAGAAGACTTTCTGATAAATGGAATTATGAGAGGATTTGATTTTAATTTTTTCGGAAGAAAACTGAAGAGAAAATTTCCTGATTTTAATTTTAAAGATTGTTATTTGGATATTGAAGATGATACGTTGCGAGCTAAATGTGATACCCTATTTATGTAGGTCTTTATGTAGGTCTTGTTTTCCACTGGATCAAGAATAAATTAATTCAAAAACAAAAAGGGATAGGCACATTTTGTTTTGTAGAACAAACTTAGAACGATTTGGAGAGGACACGCACAACGCTCTTGATGCCGCTCCAGATTTTTTCCTTTTAAAATACCAGTGTCTTGCCCGATGTGAGAATCATTGTCCCCTGCGACTTTATGCTATCCTATTCCAGGCTGGACATCCTAATACGCTGTACGAAGCAGAAACCCATGAAGAGCTTATAGAAAAAATTTGCAAGGCATCATAATCTTTTTATCGTTTTTTCAGCAATTTTGCTACTTCTTGCACTGTCATCGTGCCGGGGTTTTTAATAATAGAATGCATACTCCCACCCCCATCACCAGAATACCGGGGAAAAATATGCACATGCAGATGGGGCACTACCTGTCCTGCAGCAGTATTATGATTCCATCCTACATTAAAACCATCTGGAGAAAGAACGTCATGAATTCTTTTCATCACGTTTGTTATGGCTATCATCACCTTTTTAAGAGTCTCTTCTCCCAGATCAAATACCGTTTCTCCATGCATTTTAGGAATAACCACTGTATGTCCCTTGGCATGAGGTTTGATATCCAGAAACGCCACACAGTCTTCATCCTCGTACACTTTTTCACAGGGAATTTGTCCCATAGCGATTTTACAGAAGATACAGTTTTCCATACCCCATAAGAAATTCTTTTTCTTTATTTAATTTTCCCCCATTTTCTGACCATAATGCTTAAATAGAATAAGCTCTCTTTCTTACTATTATGATTACCGTCCGTCTTCAGGTGAAAGAAATCGTCAAAGAAGCAGGTATAGAAAATCTCTCTGCTGATTTCATAGATAAATTAGATGAACGCGTCAAACAGCTTGTTCTTGATGCTGTAAAACGAACAAAAGAGAACGGCAGACGGACAGTGATGGGGAAAGATATTTAATTATCTTTTTCTTAATTCTCTTCCACTAGTGCTTTTGCTCCAAACAACATCACGTGCCGTGCTGCTGGAGCTTCCGGAATGGGAATGACACCTTCATGCACCTGAATTTCTTTCAACTTTTCTTCCAGGAGCCCAATATTCTTTTCAATAGCATCCATTTTTTCTGGGGCTATCCCATCAAGCGCTTTATTTAATTCCAATTCGTCTTTTAACATCTGTATTTTATGTCGCATCGCTTCTATCTTTGACTGTACTTCCGGCTCTGGCACTTTTTCATCCAGAAGGTTCTGGGCGCAGTAATCCACTTCCTCATGAATTTCTTTCCGCGCCAGACATTCTCCCAACAAATGCGATAGTTTCTCTACTTTCCATACTAAATCTTTATCTTCTCCGGCTGTAATCCTATTTCGTAACATCTCGATTTGTTGCCGAAGAGCTTTAATTCTTGCCGCCTCGCGCTGGTCACGTTTTAGTAGAATTTCATCAAAACTAAACAATCCACTTAAATCTTCTTCCAAATGTATGATTTCTTTGCGTAAGGTAATCTTAGGTACTTTTTTCTGAGAAGCGAGATACTTAATTTCCTGAAGGCGCTGAACTAGTCGCTCTTTGGAAAAGATTTCTCTTTCTTTTAACGACATCTGTGCTGCTTTTACTAATAACTGCCGTGCTTTCAGAACATTCATGTGAACATATCTCCCAATGTGCGCTTTTTCCCATCTCCCGCTGAAGGTGGCGGAGGAGGCATAGGCATGTCTGGGATGTCATCATCACTGCTGGAAAAAGAAGCTGACTCCACGGGTCGTGGAGCGACCGTCCTTGGACCGGGCATGACTGGTGGCATCATGGTATGTTGCACCATACTTTTTGGAGCAGGAGGCACAGGTACGTCTGGAATGACCACTGGTCGTGGCATAACGGGGGAAGGAGATACTCGCAGTGCGGGTCCTCCCGGTGATAAGACACTCACTTTATCTGATAATGCTATCATCCCTTTTGTCAGTAATTCATTCTGAGCCGTAATGGTATCCACTTTTTGACTTATTGATTTTAATGTTGGCATAACATCTTCCTCTTCCCGTACATCTTCCAGCGCTTTCCGGAATACCGCATTCAGTTCATGAATAGATTCTTTCATGGTTTCAATTTCCAACAGAAGTTCCTGAATATGGGCTTCCGGCTGACTGATTCGTTTCTTGAGGGTATCAACATGAGCATGTAATTGCTCTAATCGCTCCGTAGGAGAACTTCCTTCTTTTCTTGACATCATAGACTATCACCTGCTTTTCCTTAAAAGAAAGATTTAAAATTTATAAATGTTTCTTATGCTAGCGGGATTTTTGTTGCCGTAGGGAATTATAATCCTTGCCTTACAGACCACATACTTTAATATATCCCTTTCTGTTCTCTTTCTGTATGACCATAGAATGGGTTCTTATACCTGTGACGCTGATAGTCCTTACCATTGCGACCTATACTGACCTCAAAACACGGGAAGTCCCTGATTGGCTGAATTATGGCTTTTTGTTTGCCGTCTTTGGCATTCGTGCTATCTTTTCCCTCGAGAATGGTTGGAGTGTCCTTCTTGCTGGGATTCTCGGCTTCGCCCTATGTTTTATTCTCGCATGCTTGTTTTATTATACAAAGCAATGGGGTGGTGGTGATAGTAAGTTGCTCATGGGCATGGGAGCCGCTCTGGGCATTTCCTATCCCCTGATCAATGAGAGCTTTACTCTCCTATGGTTCTTTCTTGCCGTTCTCTTTATTGGCTCTTTTTGGGGCCTTATTTGGATGATCTTCAAAGCCTATCCCCAGCGGAAAGCCTGCAAGAATCTCGCTCTGAAATACTGTGCGGGACATAAAACTCTGCACTTTTCCCTCGCTCTCCTCACCGTTCTTTTCATCATTCCTATAGTTTACTTTCCTCTTTTGTGGCCATTGCTCTTATTCCCATTGGGACTCTTTTACCTTTTTGTCTTTATCACCTCCGTCGAGAAAACAAGTTTCATCCATGCTATTCCTCTCTCCAAAGCAACGGAAGGAGACTGGCTGGTGGAAGATGTCCATCATTTGGGAAAGTGCATCCTGACGGCAAAAACACTAGAGAAAGAAGACCTCATCAAACTCAAACATCTTGCCATCTCCACCATCGTAATCAAAGAAGGAGTCCCGTTTACCCCCAGCTTCTTAGCCTCATATATGCTTATTCTGCTGGGAAAAGACGCTTTTACTCTTATCTTATCAGCATTTTTTACTTAATTTTGCATTGAATTTACATTGAAGCTTTAGAAACCTTTTTATAGGTAAAAATATTGCCTCATATATTCGTACTCAAATCAAAAAGAGGTGTCAGGATGAATAAAAAAGGAGATTTATCACTTTCCATTACGGCAATTGTCGTTATCGTTATTGCTTTTGTTGTTCTGGGGTTAGGATTAAGCTTAACACGGACGATTTTCAAAGGGGCACAGGATAAACTGCCAGAAGCGTTTGCCGTCACCAACTTGGAATCAGAGCCTACCGCTGAGAATCCTATTACTATTCCTCAAACCGTAGAAATTGATCGGGGAAAGTCCAAAACCATGCAGATTGGGTTTTATAATAAGAATCAAGATAGAGTTCTGAATGCTAAGTTTAAGCTGACAGAATGTTTAGATAAAGCTGGTGTTGAAGTTTTAGTGGATAAACTTCCCAGCATTTCCTCCACGTCACAAGATGTTCCCGCAAGCAGTGCCGCAGGGTACAGTATCATTCTTAATGAGAACAGCCTGACCGCAGAAACATATATCTGTACCATTGCTGTGTGTAACGATGGAGACTGTTCCACTCCTGAATCAACCTACCAAAAAGATCAGTTCTTCCTGCGCGTGATCGCATAAGATGGCTAAGAAAAAACGGCTGAGCAAAGAGCAGGAATTTGACATCCTTAAGCTGGTCTTAGACAAATTCCTTTGGCTAGGGTTCATTGTCATGGGCTGGGGAATGTATGTTACCATTCGTGACACGACATTTCTTCCCGGATTGTGGTATATGCTTGCCGGAGCCGTGCTCTTATTCCTGTTTTTGATCCTTATCGTGCGCGAATATGAAATCATCAGGTAAAAATCAGAAGGAGTTTCTCGGTATGAACCACAAAGGGGCAATTGAACTTTCTGTAAATATGTTGGTGGTCATTATCCTTTCTTTAGTTATTTTTGCCGGTGGAGTGGCGCTGTTATACAAATTCATCGGGGGAGCGTCAGACGTACAGAAAGACCTCGATCAGCGCACTCAAGAAGAGCTGGAACGATTGCTGATTGATGAAGGAAAGCCTGTTGCCCTTCCGTTGCAGAGTGCCACGCTTCATGCTGGAGAGCAGCATATTTTTGGGTTAGGGATTCTGAATATTGGAGAATACAACCAGTTCAAAGTAGGAATTACATTTTCTAAATATATTGACCAAGGAGGCATAGATCATACTGCTGAACAGCAGGAAGATCCTGTCACATGGTTCCTCTATAATCGCAACCTTTTTTCACTGCAACAGAACGAAGCACATACGGAATCCTTACTGGTGGAAGTTTCCAAGACTGCTCCCAAAGGGAAGTATATTTTTACTGTGGAAGTCAAAAAAGGCGCTGAACCGGGGGAATCATACGGCAATCCTCAGACACTTATCATTACGGTACAATAAGAAATCTATACCTGCTCTGCAAGAAATAATCTCCCAAAACAGTTGAAAACAGTAAAGATGATATAGAGAATTCATAATAACCACTGGCTCATGTAAAAAAACTTACAATCATAAATTGGTGCAACATACGGCGGATTTCAGTGCAGGTTCAGTCAAAACGATATTTTATGGAGCGGGATATTGATGTTGTACAGCATACTCCGCCCCCAAGAAGGTAGATCCATGGTGTATCACTGACAAGACTGGGATAGGCAACATCACCTAATTGGCGCGGCAAATTACTCTGTACCCATTCATCTCTCTCCAAATTGTAAGCAGAGACGAGGCCGCCGGAAGCGATAAGAAAGATATTGTTGTTATGCCAGACTGCGCCATAATAACGTTCACTAAAGTCTGGACGAGAAACAAATTGCCATTCCCGCGTACCAAAATTATAGATTGTAATACCTTGTTGATCAAACAAAAACCATTGGTTATTATGATAATAAGCCCCCCCATGACTTCCAATGCCAAAAGGATTTATTTCACCTTCCTCCACCCACTTCCCTTCACTTGGATTAAACGAGCGCATTACATCATCGATAACCCCAAAAATTCTCGGCTCCTCACCGTCGCGGCAGATAAATGAATGATTCCTCATTCCAGGTGCTAAATCTCCATTAATAGTTTCCCATGAATCAGTAAGAGGCGAATAGATGTACACATTTTTATTGTCAGCAGGAAATCTGACACCAAAATAACCACCAAAGAGGAAGGCAACCTCTTCCTGGCCGTGATAATTTTTGCATACTGTTCCTCCTAATTCCCCTAAGCGTTCAGGAAGAGGGGCATGTTCAACCCACTGATCTTGTTCTGAGTCAAAAGACCATACATTAGAATTAGGACTTGAACCTCCATTTTGAACAGCGCTTATCCCTCCAAAATAATATATACTGTTGTTAAGAATTGTTGCAAAGGCGCTAAGGCGTGGTTGGGGAAGATGCGCAATTTCTACCAAACGTGAATTACATACTCCCTCTTCGCAATATTCTTCAGGGGAACACTCTTCTGCTACCTCTTCCAATTGTCCGCAGCTATCTTGCCAGTGGACCTTAGAATTGATACAGATCTTATCTTCATGAGACTGACATTGCGGCTGCTCCGCTTCAATAGTGCGAAAGAACAAGTCAATCGCTGCCGCTCCCATCTCCACGGCTTTTGTTCCCAAGATTTGAAATTGTCCTTCCAGGACTTTTACATTAAGTATGTATGGGGATAAAAACCCTTTTCGGGCAATAGGAATTTCTTTTCCGTTTACCGTTGTATAATAATATGTTTTTCCCCCTTCACGTCTGGGAAATACTTTTGGGTGACTGTATGGCGCTTCTCCTTCCGCAGTAAGAGGCATACTGTTATCACTAAAAAAATGAGACCCCGTAAAAGGGATAACTTCTGCAAAGATTTCCTCAAGGCTATTAAATCGTTTTAATTCCTGAGGAGTCAAAGTAGCAAACGCTTCCGGATGGTCTTGCGCCCATTGTTCATAACTATCTTCATGCAAGTCTGTACGAGAAACATACCTCGCCCCTGCGGGGAAAAGGGCGTGGGGGTCATTTCGCACATGCGCCGGCACGGTAGCATCCTGAAGGAGATGCAAGAGATGCCCCAAACTTTCAAAATCCTGTTCACCCACTGCTTTGTCCCAAGTATGGTTTCCTTCGGGGTACAATCCCTGATAACTTTCCAGCACGGCATTGTACAATGGATACAATGGCACCGTCCATGCTCTCCCAGACTGAAGAAAATTATCTAACGGCACTTTTCCCTGTTGTGCCTGTTTATCCTGTGACCATCGTCTGGAACTGAGGAAATCAAGCATGCCGCCGCTAGTTTCCCAGTCTGTAAAATGATTGTACGCCCGAACGAAACAAGCTTCCGGACTATCTTCCTGAATCGATCCCTGAATCATGGCCTGAAGGCGTTCTGGGTTATTCAGAATCTCTCTGGCGACTGGATTTTCCCGGAATTCCTGCGATTGCTGATAAAAACGAATACTTGCCTCTGTAAAATGAGGATGAGTGCCCGGCTCTGTAACTGTTCCACAGGGGAGAGAAATTTTCGTTCCCGGAATACGTTCAATCGTTCCCGGCGAATATGCTATACCTTTTACGGGAAGGACTGCTGTCGCTGCGGCAAGAAGCAGAGGTAATGCCCTCTTCCTAAAAGCTGTTAATGCGGCATGTATCATCGTGGCAGTAAAATGTAATGGGATATATTTCTCCCCCTATGGTTATATCTCCTTCCAGTAAAGAATGTGAAGTAGCATTTGGTTGGTTGGTAGGGAGAGAATAACCCCCAGCATCTTCAAGCGCTCTGGCAATGTCTGGCAATCGTTTCTGTCCCAGAATCGTTCTATACCTCTCCTGGACGTGATCTGAGAACAGCGATACTGCTCCTTCCAGATCATTATTCTGTAATGCTTTGGTAAACTCCAGCACCGTTTCTTCTGGAGTTTTTGGTGAGACTAGGGGAGTATACGATGAATTTCCTGAGGAAGGAACACAGTATCCTTGTTCACAGACTAACGGTTCAGGACAATCCATGTCTTTCCCGCAGGAACTCATACACGTAGAATTGATACATAATTCAGAAGGAGGACACTGGGTATCATAGGAACAGGATTGCAGAGATGGTGATTTTTCACATCCTGTTAATCCCGTTACATACAGCACTGCGCTTGCCGCCAGTAGTGCTAATCTATTTCTTCCTATCATAATCACTAAATAGTGACTCAAATTTATAAAGTTTGCTTAAAAAAATGGAAAGAGGAAGAGGAGGAGTATTTAAATAGTAAGTTGCCTATCCTGTTAAGAAAAAGAGTTGAAAGAGATGAAAAAGATAATCTCATTGTTAGTTCTGTTAATGCTGGTTAGCGGTTGTGTTAATGTTTATCTAAATGAAACCGGAAATGAAACAGAAAAAGATGGAATTATATCGCCACAAACAGGGCCAGAACAGTCCATTGTAAAGACGCAAATCAAAGTAAGCCAAAAGGGAATGGAAATGATTATTTCTCCTTCTCAAGACCACGTGGTTAAAGACATAATTACCATTACCGTGACTAAAGCCCCAGCAAACACGGGTACGATTGGTTTTGCTATCATTGGTCCGGGAATTGAAGCCATTGAGAAAACAGGTCCAAACCTTGGTTACGATAGCGATGGTAGGAGTATTGAATTTGATACTAATAGTTATCCTAACAACGAATACACCATTACCACGATTGCCTATCCTGCTGACAGACAGTCCGGTGCGCCTCCTTTAGGAGCTCTTCAGGCTAAGATTGAGATTAGGAATGAGGAGTCTTTACTCGTGGAGCCTCCTATCCTTACTGCTCCTTATAAAATCATGGTTGGTTCATGTCAAAACCCTCTGAAATCCATTGAAGATGCCAAGCAGATGCACGCTAATGTTATTAGTGTAAACGTTTTCGCCGGTTCCACTAATGAAGAAGATGGATCGGCTATCTGGGAATCGCCGGAAAAAAAAGCTTTAGGGTGTATAAAGTTGTTTGCCTTGGCCCATGAAAATTCATTGGGAACAGCATTGAGTGTTAGTTTGGCTAATGAGGAACAGTTTATTGTCAAGAATTTCAATAGAGAGAAATTCATTCAAACCAACAAAGAAATGCTTAAAGCATATGCCTCTTTTGCCCAGCAAAATAAAGTTCCGATGTTTACGATTGCTAATGAGATTGATTCGTTTGCCGGCATACGTACAGTGCAGACCGTGGACAGGACAAAGTTAACGTATGACCTCTCCAAAGAATTTATTGCCGAGGCCAGGAAGGTTTATGACGGTAAACTTATTATTGGACTTGCCGGCGTGGAAGCCGATGAAGTGGGTCAATTTCATTATTATCCTTTTGAGGGTGCCAATATCATTTGTTTTTCCGCCAATGCCATGCGCGATGACGCCATTGAAGCAAACCTACAATTTATAAAAAATATGACTATAATTATGAAAGAAATCGGCCAGAAAGTAGGAATCAAAGAGGTAATGTTATGTGAAATATCCCTTCTTCCTGCCGAGATAAAAGTAGATCCAACGGATAACGAAGCCTGGGTGAGGATGCAACGTGAGCAAGAAGCGCTCTTTAATACCCCATCATATCAGAAAAATAAAGAGGAGTTTTTTCATAGATTCTTTATAGAAGTTGCTCCCGAACTTTCCGGGATGAGTTTGGCCCAGCCCGGAGAGAGTCCCTTTGCCTCAAAAGGAGGGGATTTAGCGGAAAGTACCTTTATCGAGGATCTTGACGGATGGAGATGAGGAGTTGATATCTGAAAAGAATCCTGAATTAGACTGAAAGACATAAATTTTTATACATCAAGTCACTTCGTTCGTGACTTGCCTTGCGGCAAGTATTGTTATGTCTTTCATGTAATAGTAACTGGATTTATGTTCAAATATTAATGTCAGTTACTATAGATTAAAATCTCTCGTAACGCTTCTGCCGGTTTCTTTGCATTCACAATGGCATGACTCACTAATACTCCCTGACATCCTAACTGAGAAGCAGTGCGCACATCTTCTGCAGTATGAACTCCTGCCCCACACAGTACGTTCGTAGAAGGACTGATATGTTTCATCAACTTCACTGCTCTACCGATAATTCTTGGTTCAGCTGTTGTTACTGACACTTCTCCCCCAATAAGTTCTGGCGGTTCATACGCGATATAATCCGGCTTCCATGGTGCAATACGTTTCACTTCTTCAAGTGTGGAAGCGCACACCACAGTCGTTAATTTCTCTTTTCTGCACAGCCCAATGGTCTGCTTCAGAAAAGGGAGCGCTATTTTTTGTTCAGAATGATTAAGGATAACCCCTTTAACCTTCATCTTCTTCAATTCCCTGACAGAAACACTTCCCGTATGAGGGCCATCACGCACTGGATCAGCATGCTGGGCAAATACAGCAATGGGTAATACTGTAATTTCTCTCATCGTTAACAACGTAGGAGCAACAGCAATAGTAAAATTCTTGCTCTTCACAGACGCAAGAGTACGTGCTAAGGAAATCCCTTTATCACCCAGCGCTTGGGGATAAGTCTTAAAATTGACAATAATAAGCGGCTTCATTCTTTCACCTTAAACGAAACATCAATATACTCTTTTTTTTCTTCTTTTTTAACTTTCCTGAGCATTCGCCAGAGGTAACTTATGAAAGCAACAAGAAAGATAATGGGCAACAAGAGCAGAAATGCGCCAAAAATAAGCCCAACAATGACTACGATAATCACCACCACAATCAAGGCAATCAGCGCTGCTTTGAGACCTTTAATTTTTACGAGCATAGCGGAAGAAAAGTGAACCTGCTATAAAAACTATTCCCCAGACCAGAGATTGAACAACAATCATCCTTCCCAGAGACATGAAGAAAGAAAACGGAAACGTCTGGATCAATAGGGAATCAGAGGGGAACATCCAATTTCCCTGCGGGAAAAAGATAGTATGGAACATCACGAATGCGCTTTCAAACTGCACATAGAACAAGAAAACAAGGATTCCCATGCCCACAATGGTCACTATCCCTCCCCAGCGGAAGAGAGCAACAATCTTCGCCGTATCCTGCTCATAGTACACGATGATCAACGTAAGTATCAGGAGAAGGAAATAAAACAGAAAATCCATCTTGTTCATCACGTGCTTGACATCTTCCAGATGAGATATTTCCGCAGAGGTAAATGGTACAGACAATGTGCCTTTCTCTTCCAGAAAAGTGAGGACGTTCTGTTGTTCTGGAGTTAATTCGGTATATCTCATGGTTAATTTATACGATAACAACATGATAAAGAGGGGTACGCTTATGGCAAACAGTACTATCAGTAATTTTTTCTTCATATGCACAGAAAATGAAATGACCTATAAAAACTTACCTTCCCCCTAAATATCCCCATCGTAATGCCATGTGGGTATATTCTCCAGCATGAAGAACACCATCTCTGTTTCTATCTACTGTACGATTTAAACGATAGGTCTTAGACCCTCGTCGAGCGATGACATACTGTGCATCCCCATTTGCTCTGGGATAGAACACTGCTGTGGCTAGTGCTGAAGGATTGGAAAGATCTGTTCCTTCTCCCTGTCTGCTCCTCATATACTTTTCCACATACTCTAATTGCTCTAGTTGTGTCATTCCTCTTAATTCTCTGTCAGAAGTCCCTAACGCTCGCGCGGTAGGCGGTATGAATTGAATAATTCCCACTGCGCCATATTTATTGCGTATACGGGGATTAAACGTTCCTGCCGTTTCATGATGCATGATAGATAGTAATGCCATAGCATGCATATCTAATCGCCTGCACATCTGTTCCAGACGTTCCAGAAACCCTTCTTCAAATACCCCACGACTCATCATGTCCTGAAGCTGGGAGTTAGTATAATCAATGGTGGTATAAATCTTTTCTGGAGCTGCTTGTATAGGCTCTTCTCTATGTAAAAAATATGCAGAAGGACGAACTTTCCCTCCTGTTTCCAGAGAACGAAATGTTCCATTGAGGCAGATAGAAGCAAGCATTGTTAACGACGCTGTTTTCAGCCAACCGGGAAAGGATAATCCTCGTCCTTCTTCTCCTGCTCGCTGTGTAGAAGCATTAAGACACCGCACCAGTGGAGGCAATACATAATAGTTTAATAATAACGCTGCCGCTGTTGCCCCTAATCCCACTCCAGCCTGTGCTTCTACATTTCGTTCCGGAATATGAGAATACGCCTCTGCGGCAAGGAGATACAGCGTTCCATTCATGCCCAGAGCGACAAGAACGGGGTCTATAATACGGTCTGCCCATGCTTTAGCTTCTCCTAGTTGTTGTACTAATCCCTCTAACGAGTTTTTCATCCCTTCCTCAAAGTGAAGCTATTTTATAAATCTTTCTCTTAAATGTCACTTAATAGTGGTTATAATAATAGGTTGTAGCATTAAAATGTAATAAAACTGCGCTTAATCAGTGCGCATAGGTTTGCCAAAATTTTTTCAGCACTTTTTCGACAATAAAGTGTTCTTTATGGGAATGTGGAAGACGGCGAGTGCCTCAACCCATGCCTAAAAAATGGCTCTTGCTTCTTCTGGTCTAATTATCCGTATGCTTTGATATTCTTTGATATTCAACAAATGTTTATCGTAAGTTATAATATACTTTGAATTTGATTCAAGAGCACATTCAATAATCATGTTGTCATCGGGGTCTTCTTTGACTATATTTACTCTCATTGTGGAGTTTACCAAAGTTACAAATGCAAAAACTTTCTCCATAATTTTTGATACCTCTTCGTCAGAAAAATCAAAATCCCGTCTTAAGACCTCTTGATACTCTGAAAGAATCTCGGAAGTGGAGTAGATTTTGATCTCTTGACTAATCAAACAATAATTTCTGAGCAACACTTCCATCCCACAATGTAGCAGAAAGCAGTACATTTGTGTCGAATGTAACGACCATTATTACTTTGCCTGCAAATCTTTTTCTGTAATTCCTTTACTTTGAAGTTTTATTTTCGCTTTTTTAGCGAAAAGTCCTAAGTCTTTAATCAGTTCTCCTTTGCTCGGCGTAGTAATCCTTTTTAAGATTATAGTGTCTTTAATTCCAACTACCGCAAAGATAGTTCCTTCGTCTACATGAACTTCCTCACGTATGTCTTGCGGGATTACAACTTGTCCTTTTGATGACATCCTGACTGTTTCAACATTCATTTTGATTACCTCCAATAATCTTACTTTCTTACTATAAGCATATCTTATTTAAATACTTTTCTACAAGAAAATAACGTATACTGAAAGACATAAATTTTTCAAGTCACTACGTTCGTGAGTAGCTTAACAGCAACTATACAAATTATTACACATGCCCTTGTTCCACAATCTTGCGCAAGTGCTCAGAAATGAACTGTCCAGAGGCTTTTCCTGCCAGCTGTTTCATGGCTATGCCCATCAACGCAGAAAACGGAGCATTTTTATTCTTCATAACGATCTCTTTCAGTGCGTTATGAATCTCTTCTGTTCCTAACTGAGCATACTTTTTAATGTCAAACGTGCTTTTAATCATATCGATAAGTACATCAAGAACGATATCTTTGTGAATCTTATCCTGCGCTAAATACTGAAACACACTACGAAAATGATTCTCCGTAAGGATTTCCGGATCAAGATTGTACTGCCGTTTAATATCCAACAATGTGGACGTGAGCGTTTCTGCAATAAATGCCGGCTTGATGGCAGGATGTGCCTGAACCAGCTCTTCAAACAAATGCCCCTGGTCTGACTTAGCCACAAATTCTGCTAAATCTTTTCCCAACCCCATGGTCTTTTGATAACGGATAACTTTCTCCTCTAACAATTCCGGCAATTGAATATTTTGTACATCCGGCCGTATCAGAGGGACGTCCGTTTCCGGGTACATGCGTGCTGCTCCCGGCATAGGACGCATGAATGAGGTCGTGCCATCGGCATTTGCTTTACGCACTTCTGGCGGAACACCGGTAAATAATTCCTGTAATCGTTCATACACGGCATGCAACGCCAACTCTGCCCGTTTCTGCTGATCTGCCACTAGAATAAACGCGTCAGCGGAAGAACACTGCAATGCTTTCTTTACTATAGCAACATCCTGTTCTGTGATGCCATAATTAGGCAGTTCATCGGAGTGAAATATACCTCCAACACCTGCTTTTACTTTCGCCCTTCCTGCTAATTCCGTGCCTACGCGATAACTGGGTTGTAATTCCCGTTTCAATATCCCCGCAAATCCCTGTACGCAAATTCCTACAATTTTTCCATTAGACTTTACGGTCTTTTCCATAATCTTTGAGGGAGAAGCTTTCAGCAGTTCTGTCATATCAACGATATGGAAAGGATTCAACTTTTTTCCCTGTAATTCACTTTTCAATTTCAATAATTCTTCCTGACGGCGCACTTCATATTCTACAAGCAGGGGAAGCAATCGTAACTCTTGTGCTCCTTTAATCTCGATGCGTGTTCCTCCCGTAACAGAAACATTGACATCCTGCCGTATTGTCCCTAATCCCCGTTTTACTCCCGGCAGGGAACGCAGCAATAGCCCAATTTTCTTTGCTGCTTCCAAACAGTGTTCTGGCGAGATAATATCCGGGGCAGTGCCGATTTCGATGAGAGGGATTCCTAAGCGGTCAAGGCGATACACTTTTTCCATAGCAGTTTCAGAAACAATCTTACAGGCATCTTCTTCCAGAGAAATATTTTCAATGGTAATATCCCCTGCAGAGGTCTGTATTTTTCCTTTCCGCGCCAGTAACGCTGTACGCTGAAATCCAGAAGTATTAGAGCCATCCACCACAGTCTTGCGCATCACCTGAACGATGGGAAAAACAGAAGCGTTCACTATCTTGGCAAACTGCAGGGCGGTATATAATGACTCTTTGTTTATGTTATGAGGTGGTTCTTCATCCAGTTCCACTAAGCAGGTGGAATCATGATATCCTTCATAGAGAAATCCCTTCCCTCGTTTTTGTTCCTGAACGGCAGCAATATCAATTTTTCCCTCCTCTCCTGCTACTGCCCGTAATTGCCGTTCTACAGTAAACTGCGGGGCATCATCCCGTAACTGCGTAGGACAAGAACAGAACAGTTTCTTTCCCTCCAACTGCTGATGAATTTCAATACCGCACTTCAATCCCACCGTTTCATATCCCATATGCCATAGAAAAGAAAGAGTGTTTAAAAAGATAACTACTTATAAGAACCGTCTCACTCTCTTTACATACTGCCCATACTCTTCTCCAAACTTCTCCCACAGGAAGCGTTCTTCCGTAGAGATTACCACATAAATCACCTGGAGGAGGACAAAAAATAACACTAATGATACAATTGTCTGCAGAAGAAAAATCATGCCTACTGCTAATGTTATTATCCCTAAATATACCGGATTCCTGCTTACAGAAAAAATTCCTGTTGTAACCAACTGAATTTCTCGTTCTTTGTCAATCCCCATACGCCATGATAATCCCATGTGGCGATGCGCAAGGATGACCATGGCAAGCCCTACAAGCGTCAACAGCATGCCCACAACATATACCGCGTCATGGTATAACATTGAAAACGTCACTCCCACCACGTTTCCCTGCGCTGTGAGAACAATAATAATGCCATATAACACTATGATGAGCATAAGCATTCCCCACGAGAATGATTCTACCGTATTTTTTCTCTTAAGAAACATGATGGGGTTAGTGTGTGTCTTCATCTGAAACAACATCGTTTTTCCTACGAGATACAGGAGGAATGTCACATACAGGACAAGCAAGTATCCCTGAATGAAGTTCATACATTGTAAAGTTAATAAGTGGTATTTATGGTTATGGAAAGTAGAAAAGATATGTTATTATACTATACCCTTTTCAACAGCAAGGTATTTAAAATACTCTCTTATCCTAGTATATTATGATTCAGAACTGTCAAACCCTGGAAGATTTATGGCAAGTCGTTCTTGATATAAACCAGAAGAACTTTCCGGAAAATAACCTGATGCCCATTGTGGGAAATGGCAAAACGTTTCGCCCAAAGATAATGTTTATTTTCATCAATCCCACCCATCTCAATATTAGTTCAAATAAACAGTGGCAGGGACCGCGGTTTCCTTTCATCGGCACAAAACCGATTTGGAGAATTTTTCATAAATCTGGAATGTTTGACGATACACTGATAGAACAAATTAACCATTCCATCACTTGGTCTGTTGATTTTACCCATCAGGTTCTTGAACTTCTTGCCTCAAAGTCGTTTTATGTTACCAATATCGTAAAATGGACTGGTCATGATGCCACACTTCCTGATGCCGAGAAGATAAAATTATTCTTACCCGTTTTGGAAAAAGAAATTGAGATTGTTCAGCCAGAATATATTGTCACGTTTGGCCTCATCCCTTTTGAAAACATCACAAAACAAAAAATAAGATTAAGAGATTATTATTCAGAGGTTATACAGCACAAAAGGATAAAAATTTTTGAAACACAGGTGGGAAGTCAAACCGTAAAAATCATCCCCTGCTATTTTCCTGTGGGAAGAGGAGACCCGAAGAAAGCTGTGGAAATTCTTAAGATGGTAAATAGCCTGTGACCCGCGAAACATTTATCAATAAATTCCTGTTTTGGTTACTGTATGGGGCTGTGGTCAAACTTGGACGTGAGAGAACATCACGGAGTAATTACGATTGGCGGTTCGGGGCCGCCCGGTCGGGGTTCAAAGCAGCGTCGCTACCCTGGGAAGCAGTCAAGTGCCATTTCACACTGTGAAACGGCACGAAATACCTAAGAAGGCAGGCGTGCTGTTGAAAGTCCTCGCAGCCCCAGTTTTATTATTAGAAATGGTATGGGGTTAAGACCATGGATAAAGTCCATAATAAATTGCCACCATTTCTTTATTCTCTCCCAAACATTTAAATATTAGATACAATATCTAATCTAACATGATTACCAAAGCAACCTTAAAACACTGGGGCAGCTCGTTAGGACTCGTTGTGCCACATGAAGTTGTCAAAACGGAGCATCTTCGGGAAGGAGAAGAGGTTGTCATAGAAATCCAGAAGCAGCACAGCATGAAGGATATTTTTGGAAGCCTTCCCCACTGGAAGATTGACAGCCAGAAGATGAAAGACGAATTGCGCAAAGAGTGGGCAGAGTGAGATTCTTTTGTGATACGTATGCTTTGGTAGAATTTGTGAAAGGAAATAAAGCCTATGCCAAATTTGTGGCTGAAGAATTACATACTTCGCTTCTGAACCTCTACGAATTGTACTATAATCTTCTCAAAGAATATGAAGAGGAGACGGCAAGGGGGTACTTTTATCAGTTCTCCTCATTGCTCATTCCCATTATGGACCAACATATTTTCGCTGGTGGGAAATTTAAGCTCAAGAACCAGAAACAAAATATTTCCTATACCGATGCCTTGGGTTATGCCATGGCACGACAGGAAGGAATGAAATTTCTGACTGGAGACAAGGAATTTGAACATAAAGAAGATGTGGAATTTGTAAAATGAGTTTGATTATCGCCCTACTTCCTTTTTTCCACCATCCCTTCCACTTCTTTACTTGTCGTTGCCTGCTCCGCATTCTTATCATCCCGATAACGTTTAAAGCGCGGGAAGCGCAGCGCTAACCCCGACCCACAGGTATGGAATGGACTTTTCGTAATCTCTGCTCCTAATACTTCTACTACTATCTGAGGCTCAAACCAGATGTCAGGCTCCATTTCTTTCTTTACACTCACCCGGGCTGGTTTCTTCTCTACTTTGTACCTCGCTAGTTTCTTTGGCAGTTCTTCTAGAACTTCATCCGTCAATCCTGTTCCTAATTTGCAGAATGTTTCAAACGTATCATTCTTTTCATTGTATGCTGCGCACAATAATGCCCCATACTTCCCAGAACGTTTTCCTTTTCCATAAAAACCACCTACCACTACAAGGTCAAACGTATCCGATAAATCTTTCACATATTCTTTCTTCCACTTGATCCAGTTCCATCCCCGCGTACCAGCCTGATACTCTCCCTGTTGTGATTTAATCATCACCCCTTCATACCCTTTCTTGAGCATGGTATGAAAAAAATCGTTCATTTCTCCCAGATCTTCCGTGACAATGTAATCCGCCACCATTATCTGCCTGCTTTTTTGCACCATTGATTCTAATTTTGCCAGTCTCTTTTCATGCGGTTCATGCAGGAAAGAATGGCCGTTTACAAATAACACATCAAATACTTTCAGCTGCAGGGGAATTTTCTTAGCAAATTCTTCCACGTCATATTTCCGCCGTCGCTGCATGAGCGTCTGGAATGGCAACGGCTCTCCTTTCTCACCAATGGCAATCGCTTCTCCCTCTATCACAAATTCTTTTGCTGTAATATGCTTTTGTAATGCTTCTACCAAATCTGGAAATTGGTCCGTGATAGGATCCAGGTTGCGGGAAAATAAATGGATTTTTCCTTTCGTATCTTTATGCCCCTGAATGCGTTCTCCGTCATATTTTCCTTCCACCAGCACTTTTCCTTCCATCTTGTCAAATACTTCTTCTAACTCATCTACTCGCTGAGCGAGCATCATTTTGATGGGCCGGCCAACATGCACATCAATCTTTTCTAACCCTTTCAGTCCTTGTTTTACCACTGTTTCTGCAATGATGCCAACATCCGGGCAAATGTTATACGCCCGTTCGATATGCTCTTTGTTTTTCTTATCTCCTGTAAACGCAATGGCTAAAGCATCCAGCACGGTCATGTTACCCACCCCCATGCGTAACGTGCCGAGGGTAATACGAATGATGTATTTTGCTCCTGTAGGAGACGCTTTCTGCAGCAACTGTGCCAGAATGTTGGTTTTTGTCTCTTGTGACCCCGTACCGGATGATTCAGCGATCTTATGCAGTTTTCCAAATACTTCGTGAATGGTCAACTTTCCTAATGGCACAAGAGTCTGTGGTTTTTTCTGCAGCAGCATCTCTGCCGTCAATCCGGCATCACCTTTCTCATGGAACACTTTCTTTACTTTTTCTATATCAATGCCACCGGTAATGGCAATAGATTTCAGCACCGACTTGTCTGCTAATCCCAACACCACATCGTCATAGGCACACGCTATTTGTCCCAACGTTAAGTATGACACTATTCCTATCTCTTCATGGGGAACGGTCTTGAAAAAATCAGCAAGAATCTCCCGCATGGCGTTTCCTGAAGTGGTGTTTTCCAGTTCCTCATACACTTCTACCAGCTTTTGGAATTCCATGGATTTACTCATTCTTTCCGCTTATTTAAAAGTTTTGTCCTCTTTGTTATAGGGCAAACATTTATAAATAGGTCACTATTATAGGCTCCAGAATACATATTCTCTCGTTTTGAGGGGAATATATGTATGACTATAGAGAAAGGTGAATATATAAAATGGGATTTAGACAAGGAGACCAACGTGGTGGTAGTAGTAGAAGTGGTGGAAGTAGTGGAAGTGGATTCCGAAGTGGTGGATTTGAACAACGGGAAATGCACAAAGCAACGTGCGCAGACTGCGGTGCAGAATGTAATGTCCCTTTCAAACCAACGGAAGGAAGACCTGTATATTGTCGGGATTGCTACCAGAATCATAGAAAGCAGTAAAATATACACAAAAGACTTTTAAAACCTCTTTCTTTTTTTTCTTTTTATGCTTTTAGGATGGATTAACCACCTAATATCTTTAAAACCATTTTTCGATAACCTTATAAAAGTATGAATAAAGTTCCGGAACATGGATGTCATCCAAGTACGTAATCTGGTAAAAACGTTCCCTTCCAAAGAAGGAAAGCTCATCGCAGTAAACAACATCTCGTTCAACGTCAAGAAAGGAGAAATCTTCGGCCTGTTAGGAGTAAACGGTGCGGGAAAATCAACGACATTAAACATCCTCAGCGGTCTTACCACTCCTGATTCCGGAACAATTGCCATATTCGGCAAAGATTTCTTTAAGCATGAAGAGGAAATTAAGAGTAAATTCAATCTGGCCACAGCGTATTACAGCCTCAGTTCCCATGTAACGGTTAAAGAAAATTTGAATGTCTATGCCCGGTTGTATAACGTCATGAATCATCAGCAAAAGATACAGGAACTCACGGAAAAATTTATGATATCTCATCTGTTACACACCAAAGTGCAGTCCCTGAGTTCGGGAGAGCGCAGCAGGCTTGGCTTAGTTAAGTCTATGCTTAATGACCCTCAGCTGCTTTTGCTGGATGAATGCACTGTAGGCTTAGATCCAGACATGGCCGAACTTACACGGGACTACCTGCAAAAATACAACCAAGAAACGGGATGCACCATCATATTTACATCTCATTACATGCAGGAAGTGGAACAATTATGTCATCGTATTGCTTTTATGGATGAAGGAAAGATTGTTAAAGTTGGAACGGCAAAAGACTTACTGCAGGAATTGGAACTTCAGACAGTGACATTACATTTTTCACAGAAAATAGAAAAAGCGAAAAAAATGCTGGAGCAAGAGGGGATAAAATATACATTCAACCACGCGGGGGCATTGCAATTCCATATAAAGAATAAAGACAAAATAATTTACCCTCTGCTCAAAAAGTTTGTGAATAATGATATTCCTTTTGATGATTTGCATTTAGATAAACCAACGTTAGAGGAATACTTTATTAAAAAATCAAGGGAACAGAGATAAAGAAAATGTGCCTGCTCGGGCACATTTTCTAATATTAAATTCCTACCATAAAAAGTGGGGTTTTAAACCCCAGAATTTAATATAACATGAAATGGCATCGTATTAAAGCACTGTTGTTGAACTATTACTATTTTACTACTAATAGCGCTGACCGTATGTTTGATATCTTTTTCTGGCCGTTGCTGGATATATTTATCTGGGGATTCATGACCACTTTCATTCAGGGCATTACTGAGTTTAACTTAATCAATGTCATCTTTGGAGCAATCGTTCTGTGGATTTTTGTCTGGAGATCCAGCCAGGATCTGGTTGTCTATCTGTTAGAGAGTTATTGGTCACGGAGTATTTACCACTTGTTTATTTCACCTGTACGAAGCAGTGAGATTGTCGTCTCTCTCTGTCTTCTCGGCCTTCTTCGCTCTTCTATATCATTTATCTTAGTAAGCATTCTCAGTTTCCTGTTGTATCAGTTTAATATCTTTATTTTTAATCCCTGGCATTTCGCTTTGTTTGTTGTTATCTTACTCCTTTTTGGCTGGGCGTTAGGATTGGTGGTAAGTTCACTGGTGTATATCTTTGGATCACGAGTGCAAGCGTTAGCGTGGAGTTCCATTTGGGTTATCCAGCCATTCAGCTGTGTTTTTTATCCTTTGAGCGCTTTGCCCGGATGGGCGGCAAAAATTGCTGCCATATTACCCACAACATACGTATTTGAAGGCCTTCGCGCCAGTTTACGCGGAGAGCCTTTAGATTATGGTTCATTGCAGTACGCTTTGATATTTGTCTTGGTATTCTTAGTAGTAGCTTCCTTTATCATGGTCTGGTCTATTGCCATAGCTAAGAAGCGGGGAACGTTTGCGAAACCGGAATAAGATGATACCTTCCCTTTTTGCCATGATTAAGACTTTTGAGTATATTTTTTCAGAAAAGAAGATGCTTTCTTCAGTACATTAACGGCATTTTCATACGTTAATCTTTTTAATGCGTCTTCATATTCCAACCATAGGTGCTCTTCTACTTCATCACAAAAATATTTCACTTTGGAAGAAACGGCTTCGCACACAAAGAAAACAACTGTTTTTTTAACATTATTGAAGCGATCAATATAAGAGATACTTTCTTTAAATCCATTACAAAAACGTACTTTCAATCCCACTTCTTCGTAGATTTCTCTTTGAGCAGTATCTTCTTCTGTTTCTCCTTCTTCAACATGACCTTTTGGAAAATCCCAGTGGCCACCTTCTTTGTTTTTAATGAGAAG
>CAYIBV010000008.1:0-22338 GCA_964361725.1 uncultured Methanosarcinales archaeon
ACATCACTGCCGCAGAACAAGCAGTAAACATCACAGACATTTCCCCGCTACATGCCCAATGGGTGAACACCCGCACCAAAAAGATCAAAGATGATATTCTTCTCGCCAAGCAATTCCTTAAAGCAAACAATCTCTATGGCGCAGAATCGCACATTGGCGGATTGAGCGGCTATACGGTGGAAATCCTCATTGCCTATTACGGCTCTCTGACAAAATTCCTCCAGGCAGCGGCAACGTGGGAGGCAAAAGAAGTCATTGACATTTCCAAATACTACAAGACCAAAGACCCTTTATTTGAATTAAACCAGTCCAAACTGCAATCACCAGTCATCGTTATTGACCCCGTAGATAAATTTCGTAATACTGCTGCCGCATTCACCATGGAAAAATTTCTTATTCTCAAAAAGAATGCCCGGGAATATCTCAAAAAACCTGACCTTTCTTTCTTTGAGAAAAAAGTTCTTTCCTTTGCGGCGTTAGAAGCAGAAGCAGTGAAGAAAAAAACAAACCTCCTGTACATTGCCGTTACCCCCTTACTGGGAAAAGAGGATGTCATTGGAGGAAAATTGATGAAAATATTTCAGTTCCTTCAGGAAAGATTGACATCATATTCCATAACATATGCTCACTGGGATTGGCCCTCCCCGCAGGAAGCACGATTTTATTTCTTCCTCAGAATGAAAGAACTTCCTCCCACGACAATTCATCTAGGTCCGCCTGTGAAAATGGAATCCTTCGTCAAAGATTTTAAGAAGAAGTATAAAGACACGTTTGTCCAAGACAACCATATTATGGCTAAGGTAAAGACTTCCCGTCCAAAGCTGAAAGATCGCCTTCCCATGCTTCTAAAAGAGAAGTACATCACAGAACGCATCAAGAACGTTAAAGAAGTAAAATTGATTTGAAAAGATTAACAGGTTTAATCTTCTTCATGCTTCTGTTTAATAATCATTCCACACGCCTTGCAGTGGATAGCATCCTGATCATGATCTTCCAATCCACACTTTTGGCACTTCACTTTCTTCTTAGTGTTTGAAGTAATAATCACTTTCAACAGCTTTCCCAACTGCCAAGGGATCAACGTAATTCCCGCAAGGACGGTTAAGATCGTAACCAATCGCCCAATGGGAGTAATTGGTGAAATATCTCCATAGCCCACAGTCGTAATAGTGATAATGGTAAAATACATGGCATCCCAGATAGTCTGAATCTTTTCCGGCTGAACAATACTCTCAATAGCCCATGTTAACCCAGATGAGACGAAGACAATGGTAAAAATAGTTAAAGCAATACGAATCACGATTAAATCTGTCTCGGTCACTTTCCCAAATAACGTATTCTTCCCCTGGAACGCCCGCTGGAAGCGCAGTACCCGCACCAACCTCACTAACCGCAGAATACGAATGATCCGCAGGAATCCTAGATCTGTAAATGCTGCTAAGATGGGAATGATCGATGCCAGGTCAATAATGCTGTAAATCCCCACCATATGCTTAAGCTTCTTCTCTGCCGCCCATAACCGCACAAGATATTCACCGATAAAGAAACAGACAAGGACCAGCTCTGCCGTATGCAACGTCGCTCGCGACTGCTCATCTAAATGATAAGTATCAATGACAAACAAAATAATGGCCGCAAAGTTCAGCAGAAACATAGAACTTTCAAAAATCTTTCCCGCCGTTGTTTCATAATTATCAACAGTGGCTTGGAAAAAAGCATGAAGCCCTGAAAACAGTCCGCCAGAAGAAGTTTTTACTGCTGACTTACTTCCTCCTGTTCTTTTTGTCTGATTCACCTTCTTTTTTCCCATTACTGCATCACCCTACTTTTTTCTCTTCACTGTTTTCTTACCACGCACAGGCACATGTTTGGTAAATAATCGTGATTTTGTCACCACCCGCAGGATCCTTGCTCCTACACGTACATACCGTACATACTTTGCCGCCTCGCCACTGCGCGCCAGCAGCTTCACTCCTTTCCGTGCTTCTAAACTCTCATGAAGGATAGCCTGCCCTACCCCTAGTTGTTCTATGGCAAAAAATGCCCGATACGCTTTCGTTACGACATCGAGCATCAATCCAAAAGGAAAAATAGCAACAATGTCCAGCCAGTAATTCTTAAAAAAGAACCGTGCTGTCTTGGAACGAATCCATAAAAAGATGAGATCGACTACAAAGATAGCGATGACAATGCCATCAATAATATGCACGGCAAGCTGAATGTTCTCATTTTCCACGTGAAAGAACAATTCATAAATAATGACAAGCAGCAACAAAATGACAGCATACGGGATAATTTTATTCACAATACGCTCTACTTTTTCTAAAAACGGGTTCATGATAACAGAGAAGAAAATCACACACGTTTTTAAATATTTGTTTTGCGTGGAGAAAGATAAACGTTTATTTTCTATAGAGAGTTTTGATTAATCCCTCAAAACTCTCTGAGAAAGCTTTTGATAAGCTCAAATGGTACTGTTCAAAAGGATTATTCAAAGCGTTCTATATTAAAAACAATAACTCTCTCAAACCCACTATACACTACACCACCCAAAACAATAAATATAACTTCTTTCTATAGCGGGCGTATGATAGGTGCCGGAGTTAAAGCAAAATGTCGGAATTGCGGCTGTGAAGCCCCCGTGGGTGATTTTAAGCTCCATTATGAAATCAAGCAGATGGTCTGTTCTAAATGTTACACGGGAAAAAGCAAGAAAGAAGAACCTTCTCAAGCCCAGCCGCAGGAGAAACCCAAACCTCGAGGATGGGATAAAGATGATGAGTACTTAGAACGAGCACTTAAAATGCGCCAGATGCAGAATAATGCCCATTTTACCCGTGTTCCGGGCAGCGATCAAGTCAAATGCACCTGTATCAACTGCAAGTACGTCTTCAATTATGATTCGGATCGCCGCATGCCTCACACCTGCCCCTACTGTGATGTAGAAGTGCCAAAGATGAAGACGTATAATTTGTTCTGATTTTGTCTTTATTTATTCTATTGTGCAAAAAATAGCATCAAGATTCATTGACGTTCTTGTTTTAAGATGTTTTCCATCTCCTTCTTAAGATCAGGAAGGTCTTTGTCAATAACATCCCAAAGCAAATCTAAATCAACTCTAAAATAGGCATGAATGAGCACATCTCTCGTTCCTGCGATGTCTCTCCAAAAGATTGTGGGATACTTCCGTCTAAAACCCAAAGACAGATTTTTTACCGCTTCGCCAATAACCTCAATAGCTTTCATGACCGCATATTGCTTTTCTACATTAGTCAAGAATTCTTTTTTGGACATACCTTTCGTAAATTTCTCAACCCATCCAATGTTTTCTAGAATATGTTGCAAGTATTTTAAATCCTCTTTCATAAAATTTTCACCCGGTCATGTAATATTTCCCTCTTTAGAAGTGGATGAAGCGATTTATAGGTCACTACATCAACGTGTTTCTTTAGCGTATCCTCCAGTTCATGTTTAAGATGGACTAAATCAAATAAGCTCCTTCTCCCCCTAAATGTAATTAAAAGATCTAGGTCGCTTTTCTTTTTTGCCTCTCCCCGGGCATAGGAACCAAAAATACCCGCTTTTACCACCCCATTCTTCTTTAAAATAGGAACAATGATTCTCTTAATTTTATAGAGTTGCTGATTTTTAGCCATACGAGAAGAGAACGAAAGAAACTATTTAAAATTATCTTAAAATACGCTTTACTAACTAAAATATTCCACATCATTGGTGGTTATCGTTGTTTCTGTTCTTAGTGGACTCACTTTTTTCTCCTGCCGCTCTTCTTTTTGAATAGGAAGCGGTTTACTGTCCCCCCTCATCTGCTTGATATCCATCCCCCGCGCAAAATTCATAGAACCGCATTTCATACAATGAAAATAGGGGCCAAATTTCCCGCTACGCTGTTCTAACCAAGAACCACAGAGACATTTAATTTCCGGCAGGATGCTCTTGGCATGCGTGTGGCACACTTCCATGCCCTGCTCATTCTTGATGGTGGCGATTCTGGTGCAGAACGGACAGATGACCTGCTTGGATGACCCATACACTTTCTTTGCTTTAAACCGCATACTCCTTTTTTTCTCTTTCCATTCAAAAAGATTTGTATGTTCTTTTCAGTAGCAACAAAACTTTAAATAATAACATTGTTTTTCCCGCTGCTATGGAACAAAAACCAATCAAACGAGAAGGTGTACCCAACTTTGTCTCCACCGTACTTAAAAGTGCCAGCGAAAACAAAGAAGTAAGACCACAGAACCACTATGACAACGTCAATCCTGCTGATATTGAGAAAGTCATGGCCAACCTCAAGAAGGGAATTGTGAGAAAGGGTTAGTAAAATACTTTTTGACTTTATTTTGAGGGGTGGTTTTATAGAAAATTACTTCTTAAGATGATGATGAACATGGATCTCTTGTTTTTGACTAGGAACAAAAAAACCAATAATCAATAAAAATAAGCTTAGTATGATTAAAGGAATACCAATTATTGCTCCAATAATAGTTATACTTAGTATAACACCAATAACAAATGTGACCAAAGCACCAAACAACCAAGAGGTTCTCATATAAATATCTCCTTCTTTAATTTTGACATTCTCGTTTTTTTGGAATAGAGTCAGCTTTTATTCCACAGGATATTGACTGTTCATTAGGAGTAGTTACATACGTCCAAGCAAACTCTTCAGTTTCGGAGGGATAAATATCTTTCCATTGAACATCTTTATCAATACGCCCATTCTGAGTATTAAAATAACTTTTAAATCCAAATAGTCCTACCTCATTTTCATAATTCTTAACGCTAATACTGCATCTAACCGTTTTTTCAATACATTCTTTGTGTTCTATCTTATCAGTTTTTATACATTGTCCGGTTAACCAAGCACGATTAGTGCAAACAGTCTGTGAAAAATCTTTATACTTACTACATGAAGAAGTGACGGTTACTTTCGCACTCGGATCAGTAATTTTGTAAAGATATGGTTCCAGATGGCATGATGCTACTGCGTTTCCTGTTAAACTACAAGAAACCAAAAATAAACATAAGATAAAAATTCCAACCAATACATACTTTTTCATTCTACTACTCCCAGATACTTTCTTTTTTAAACATTTCGGTGTAATTTTAGTCTGTGTTTAGTTTATACACTAAGAATAGAAACCGCCCCCGCGAGGATTTGAACCCCGGTCTCAAGCTCATTGCATCACACTATGTGATACCGCAAGCTCGCATACTGTCCAAGCTATACTACGGAGGCACGAACAGATAAAATAACCATTTCTTTAAAAAAGTATTGAGGACTTTGCATAATTCATCCTGTTTGGCAAAGTTATCTATTGAGAATTAGTGTTTATACCCAGCTCTTTGAACTTCCTGATCTCTTTGAGCTTCTTCTTCCGCACGAACTAACTCTAAATCTAATGCCACACTATGATCTTGAACAATATGACGTAACTCATGAACCAATCCGGCTTGGGCGTGAACACCTCCTAACGCCCCACATACATACAGCCGCGCCACAAGAACTGCTTCCTCTGGCCTTCGATACATTCCCACAACACCTGCTAAATGTTCTACAACGGGTGCTGCTTCCATAGCACGACCAGTACGCACATCATGTAATACAGAATACGCATCACGCTCCATATCATGTTCCACTTCGCTAATGACAGATTGTCTGCTGTTCGTTTCAAATCACCAAAAGAACAGTATATCTCTCAACTATAAAAACATTACTTTTTTACCGGCTATCTTTTTTTACCTCTCCCCCGCCTGCAGGAAGAAAAGACATAATATCATCCAACTCATTACACTTTAATTTCGCTTTAATCTTCTTGGCCATATCACTTTTCTTTTCCCTGCCCGGAATAACCACAACGTAGTTCTTCGTCTTTTTCTCCACTGCAGACACCGACCCCCCAACAACAACGTTATCGACTGCCCCTATCGCATACTCTAACGCCGGATGAAAGAATGTTCTCTTGCCATAAATCATAAAACTCCCTTTTTGCAGATATTCTCCTGATTTCGCTTCTTTGCTCACCTGCTCTGGTTTCACAGAAAACACTTCCGCCATGCTGTGCCCCATTTTCCATGCTTTGGAATATACTGCCGTAGCCTGTGCCGCTTCCTGAAACGTAACCTCTGATGCTTTCACTCCCCCTTTCACTAAAAAGAAAGGCGATCCCGGCGCTTCTGTATGAAACACCACATCATCTGGTTCCAGATGCTTTTTCACAATAATCTCATTGGAAGTGGCATCTTTTCCCCCGATACACAAAAACTCTTCTGAGGATATAAACCAGTGAAATTTCTCATACCATTCCTTTGTCCGCGGCACTTTCTCTTTCTTTGCTTTCTCTTCGTCCCAGAACTTGGCATCTTCTTTCTGCAGCTGAGCTAACTTCTTCCTGCTCTCTTCTACTGCTTTCTGTGCGCCCTGCAATTTTCGTTTTGCTCTTTTCGCTAACTCAAAGTACGTACCCGCATTCTCATCCACAGATTTGTGCAGATCTATTTCCACTTCCATGACTCTGAAGAAATAACGGAAGTATTAAAAGGTTCTGATGAAGACAGGATTATAGAGAGTTTTTATTAACCTATATTCGTTAAACACTCATAATCACAAAACAAGTAGTTTCTTGATTTTGTGATACTCAAAACTCTCTGAGAAGGCTTTTGATAATCTCAAATTGTACTGTTCAATAGGGTTAATCAAAACTCTCTATAGATTAATCATACCAGTCCGTCGCAATAAAATATAAAAAGAGAGAACCACTCCGCACACCATTAGAGCCTAAAAAAGAAATGCCCAGAGGCATGAGGTGAGAGATATGGATGAAGATTTTGATCAGCTTGAGATGGAATGTAATAATTGTCATTTAAGATTCTTTGCCCCTGACCTGAAGCTTCATCCCCTACGCCATGAGCTTATGTGCCGAAACTGCCTGCAATTTGACGGCTCTAAAGTGAATATTCTTCGCGATCGTCCACTGCTCAAACGGCCAAAGAACGATGAACCATTAGTTATTCAAGCTCCTCAGGAATCAGCACAAAGCTCTTTTGGCCTCTCTTCCGGCTATCAGGTATATTTATGTGAAAGCTGCCAGTACGTGTTCAAGCGCCATATTGACAAGTTCAATGGCGTCTGTCCCTACTGTTCCAAAAAGAATGTTCGCATGATGAAAAGGAAATAGTGCCATTGCATCTAGAAACGCCACATAATGAACCTATATACTCTAAAACAATAATCTTTATAAGTATTTATTCTTAAAAAGTAGTAAAATGGTGTTATCTGATTATCATGTATTGGTTGTAGAAGATGATTTGGATGCTATTCGTAGCCTGAAGACAGCCTGCCCTAAAGAAGGAGTTACATTTTCTGTGGTGGATCCCGCCCATTCTCTAGACCCATCATATGTCCAACAAAAAGTACATGAGGGAGTAGGACGACGAGTGATTGGATTTGTAGATTTAAATTATAAACTAAGGAAAGATCAAGGAGAAAGCTTGGATCTTGATGGAGGAGATGTCGTGAAAAAATGGGCTTCTTGGAGAGCAGATGGTACGCTCCCTGAGGGATTAGAAGCAGTATGTGTCCGCACTTCTCATTCCAATCTTATCGATCCTCGGAATCCATACATGAAATTACGACGAGCAAATCCAGTACTTAAAGTCTTTGGTTTGGAGAAAAAAGGAGTTTATGGTGATCAGGGAATGGATTGGCTTCTCCTGTATGACGCAGGAGATGTAAGAGACCAATTAAACGTTGTCAGAAACCCTGTTTAAAACACTTTTTTCTTATACCACCCACCCCATTCTAACGTTGTGGTCCACTCGTATACAACCACAGTTCCGTCCTCCCTCCTTTTTCACCAAGACTGGAAAATTCTAATTCCCCTTTGTGTTCTTTAACAACAAGATAACTAGTCCGAGCGCCGACACCATTTCCCCCGCTCTCTAGACGAGATGATTTCGCTTGTCCAAGATTTAACTTTGCTGCTATTTCTAAAGGAAGTATCCCTGTTTGTTCAATAGACAAATGAGTTGATTCATTTTCATAATCACCTGTGATACTAACTCTTCCTCCCGGAGAAGCATATACGGCATTGTCTACTAAACAAGTCATACAATTCACAAACTGTCTACGATTTGCCCTTACTTTAAGATCTTGGGGAATAGCAGTCTCTAATGTTACAGGCGTCTGGTTCATACCCCGAACATCCCTCACAACTTTATCTACCGCTTCATAAATGGTTATATCCTCAAATTCTTCTTTGGCTGCTTCCGTCCCCATAATCCCCCGAGCAGATTTTATTTGACTTACAGATGAGAGTACAATATATGCGTCCTCCTGTATTGTTGTATCAAGAGAAGAGCCCTCAGCAACTGTAGTGATAAAATGTATAAGAGGGTCTACGTAACTATTACTATCTGAACCATCATATCCCACAACATCTTGAGGAATTTTCAGTTGCTCTGCATACGACATCTCTTCTCGAAGATATTCTCTTACTCTTGGGAGTAACGTAGCAATAGTCTTTGTCGCTTCCCCTTTGATATCATGAGCCAGCCCGCGATGTTGCTCCCGCTGTTCCAATTCTGCACTTAACTCTCTAGACAACGCCGAATTTTCTCCCCTCAACTTCTGCGCTGCCGCCTGTGCTTCCACCACTCTTGCCCGCGCCTCTGCCGTTTCTGCCCTCGCCTGCTCCTCAGCTAACTGCGCTTCCATAGCTGTAATCTTTGCTTCATATTCTCTCTTCGCCCTCGTATCTAACTCCTCTTCCTGCCCCAGCAGCCGACGCCTCTCCTCCTCAGCCCGAAGTTCCGCACGCGTCAGCCGTGATGGCAGCCCCCTTCGCGCCACATCTCCTACTGCCCGCGCCAGTCGCCGAAGGAATTGTGCCTGCTCTCTAAACTCGTAGCGATAGAGAAACACAGGACTGTCAGGATTGCGATGATACCCTTTAAAGACATACTTTACTCCCGTTTCATTCAACTTTTCTTTCACCCCCTCCCGCTCCTCTTCAAAAGGAGTCTGCAGGGCTCGGATGGTAATTTCTGTGTATGCCCCAATATTCTCCAACCCGCCAAGAATCGTTCCCAGCGTATAATGATCTCCTTCGGCACTCACGTCTTCAGGATTAAAATATTCCACACGCACATCCATAAAATTATGCCCATACTGCACCACTCTTGTATCAAGGAACGTATTGAGCGCACGATTGACATGCGGCATACGCTGCTCTAGTATCTTAGCGGGATTAACTCCGAGAATCTTCAATAATCCTTTTGCTCCCGTCTGAAACGTGGACTTGAGCGCTCCCATGTCTGGGTTAACGCGAATATTTCTCCCTACGCGGAAGTTGGCGCAGGGATCACCCATAGCATCAACGATGTTCTGAAAGAGACGTAGGCGTGTCTGCATACTCCCATAATGCCGGGCATTCTGCCGAAGATGGGCATACTTTGCTTTTGTTTCAGGAGTCATTACTCCCTCCAGCGTGGCAGGGAAAGAAACTGCCCCCTCATCAAATTTACTGTCAGGAAATTCTATTCCCTGGAACAGCGCATTCAAGACACGAGAATCATGGTACGCCACATAATTGGCAATCGCCAGCCAGGTACGATAACTGACCGCGTGTGCAGGATCAAAAGCTTTTGCCTCGCTAGGGAGCCCCCAACGGGTGATGAGCTCATCGATGGAAAGCACGGCAGACCGCTTCACAGAGAGTTTTGTATCCATCTCTTCTCTAGAGAAGTCTTTATTTAAAAGTATTTCTATCATTCACCCTCTAAGAATAGTAAAAAAGATTTTTAAAGCCGCTTCCCCTAGTTTAAACAATGATACGCTCTCTCCTCAAATCCAAAATACACAAAGCTACTGTGACAGAAGCCAATAAAAAATACATTGGCAGCATCACCATAGATGAAACGCTGATGCGCAAAGTTGATTTATGGCCGGGAGAACGCGTTCTTGTCACAAGCAATACCAACGGCGCCCGCCTCGAGACCTATGTGATCAAAGGAAAAGCAGGATCAGGAATTATCTGCATGAATGGCGCAGCTGCCCATCTCATCAAGAAAGGTCACGAAGTGATTATCATGGCGTTCGGTCAGGATAGCCGCCCACTCAAACCAAAAGTAATTCTCGTTGACAGAAAAAATCGCTTTGTACGTTATCTTTCAAAATAAAAAATTACCATTGCAGCAAGCCTTCTTGCATTACATCCCATTAAGAAATAAAAAACATCAGTCCATGTTAATTCACTGATAGTTACAAAAGTTTAAAAAGTTATCTTATTAGTATAGAGTGATGAAAACACTTATCGAAGCCTTGCCCGCTCCCGTGCTGCATTGGGTCACGGAACAAAACCTTAAGAATTATCAGCGTTTCCGCAACTTTTTCCTCCGTCAGAGCCCAGAAGCCATCGAAGCGTTCCGTAAGAAATACTTATTGTACACGTTCCATCATAATGCCAAGCACGTCCCCCAGTACAAAAAATTTCTTCAGCAGCGCCATCTCGATCCTTCTACGGTCCATAATATCCAAGACTTTCTGGATAAAGTCCCAGAAACAAGTAAGAAAAGTTATATTTTCTCTACTCCTGATCTGACAAAACTCTGTCTTGACGGAGATTATCACAACATTAACATGCTTGTCAAAAGTTCCGGTCATTCCGGGAAGCAATGTTATTGGGCAACTTCCCACCGCACGGATTTATTTGCCCAGACCATCCTCACCATTGGTCTTGATCATAACTTTCAGATTGGCACCAAGAAAACATTGATCATTAACGGATTTATCTTAGGAAGCTGGGTCACGGGTATTTTGTTCAGTGAATTCGCCTCCTCCCACTGCACGGTCATTAATACCGGCCCGGATAAAGAAGAAATTTTCCAGACCATTACCGATATTGGAGACCAATTCGAACAAATTCTTATCACGGGCTACCCCCCTTTTATCAAAGAAATTGTAGATTACGGCAAGGCCATCAAATTTCCTTTGAAAAAACATACCATCCACTTCGCCGCGGGAGGAGAAGATTTTCCCGAAGCATGGCGGGACTACATCATGAAACATACACATGGCGCTAAGATCCGTTCCGGGTTTGGGGCATCAGATATTGGCATTTTAGGAGGGATCGAAACCGACGACACCGTTTTCATCCGCCGTCTTGCAGAGAAAAACAAAAATCTGCGCAAGGCACTATTTGGTGATGTGCAGGAGAATCCTATGTTGTTTCAATACCCCACCAATCTCTTTATCAACACCAATGAACAGCAGGAACTCGTGTTTACAACTATCCTTCCAGAAGCCATCGAGCCCGTCATCAAATACAACCTTGAAGATGTTGGCGGCATCCTTAGTTATCATGAAATGCAGGATAAATTACAGAGGTTTGGCATTCATCGTACATTTAGCCTGCCTCTCCCTTTCCTGTTCGTAGTTGGCCGTGTCTCTGGACCGGTAAAGTTCCATGCTTTTCTCATGTATCCCGAAAACATTGAAGACTGCATTTACAAAAATCCTGAGATTGCCAAGACCACCACGGGAAAATTCAAGCTCCGTACCATTGTCACAAGAGATCAAGAACATATCCTGCATATCGAATTCCAGCTTAAGAAAGGAGTAAAGAAATCTTTAAGACTTGCTTCAGAGTACACCAAAGGATGTACAAAAACTCTTGCAGAAGTCAATGGAGGATACAAAGCCATCTACACCCGCATTCCAGAGAAAGCCATTCCCAAGATCAAACTATACACCTATGAAGAATATCCTTATACTTCTAAGATTAAGAATAGGTATAGTTAGGAGAGATATTGAAAGATAATTTATTGGCTATTCTAATGAAAATCACAAACCATCCTAAATCAGAAGAAGACAAATATATCTTTACTGAAAAGATTGATTATTCTAAAACTGAGAAAACTTCTATCTGGGGAACTGGCGATAAAGACACTCTAACCTTTTTGGAGAAAATAAAGATTAATGGGAAATGGTTAAATCTTTCTGCCGGTGATGGAAGGTATAATCTGAACTTATTGGAAAAAGCGGATTCTGTTGTCGCTTCTGACATCGATAACAGCGCTCTGGATAAATTATGGCAAAACACGCCTGATACATTCAAACCAAAATTGAAAACTGAAGTTTTTGATATTACCCAAACATTTCCTTTCAAAGATAGCTCTTTTGATGGCGTGTTCTGCACCGGCACGTTACATCTCTTTCCAAAAGAAATGTTACGACATATTTTTCTTGAAATTGACAGAATCTTGAAGCCACAGGGAGAAATCATCATGGACTTTGCTACTGATATAAAGCGTCTGCTTCCAGAAAGCCAACTTTACCTAAAAAAATCTGAACCACAATATACTCTCAAAGAAGCCGAAAAATTTCTTAAAGAATTGTTGAAAGAGTACAAAGTTCAAATAGTAGAATCTAAAGTTCCGGAAGAAGAAATAAAGATACAAAATGTGGTGTACAAATTTAGTTGTAAGTTTATTCTACTGAACGCTGATAAAAAATGACCTCCATTTCCTAAATCCACAGTTAATTTTATATATACAGCCCATTTATTTCTCCCATGGCAAAACCAATCAGAGCAACTCCTACTTTACGGGGAGAAGATGCGAGAAACTTTATAAAAGCAGTACTGGAGGAGCAGCGTAATCCCTCGCCAGCCCGTATCAAAACGCTGAGGGAAGCGCAGACTCTGAAGATTACGCTCCCTCAATAAGTTGTACATCAAGATACATAGGAGTCGGTCTTTTTTTCTTTTCTTGAAGTACCTGGAATCCCATCTTCTGATAAAAAAGTAAGGGGTCCTTCTCAGGATCTTGATTTCGTTTTGTATCTAAAGTAACAAATCGACAACCAGACCGGCTTTTACTTATTTCTTGAGCAATTCTGATTGCCGTAAGGACCATCAACTTTCCGAAACCCCTCCTCAGAAACCTATCATCAACACAAAGTCTTCCTATTTTTAATGCAGGCAGTGATTTGTAATGAATTCCTTTTTCCCGGAAGAATTCTTTCAAATCACCTTCGAGATTGATCTTGTCATTCAGTAGAGAGATATACGACACCAGTTTTCCATCATAAAACCACAAGAATGTAACTGATAACCGTTGTTTCTGGTTCTCAAGCGCATCTTCTCTTAGAAAGTCAACCAACTCTTTTTCATACGATTGAAATAAGTCTACTTCATGATTTCCATCAATTATTTCAATCTTAATTTCTTCCGGTTTTATTTGTAGTCGTTGCTCTTCCATACTTTATCTTTAAACCGGTGTCACTCTTCTTCCCACAAATTCTTCAATGATCCGGCATATCCGTTCAGGATGATTAATGATAATACGATGATGGGCCCCTTTAATGAGTTGGAATTCCGCTTTCTTGTCCAGCCGCTTAATTTGTTGAGAATATTTTGGAGGAATAATGCGGTCAAACTCTCCTGCCACCAATAACGTAGGAATATCAAGATGCCGTAACATGTCATCAATCTGTTCTTTATTGTTGAACACATACTTTTCCACATTATCCAGCGTGCGCACGATACAGCGTAACGGAGTTAAATGCAATAGATGGGAGATTAAATGAACTTTTTCTTTCAAAGAAGGATGAGAGAGATCTACATCATTAAAATGAGTAAAATGACGCTTTCTTGTGGGATTATGCCGGGCGATGAAACGCAAGAAATGCGTAACAAAAGGATTTAGATTGAACAGGCGGTCATGGGTAAAAGGGTATGTCGCCGTGCTTTCTATCAATACTAATGAACAAGGGCTCTGATTCTTGAACAACATACAATAATTAATGGCAATAGCCCCTCCCAGACTATGGCCAATAAGGGCAAAATGTGTTATCTTCTCCTCCTGTAAAATCTCATGAATGTCCCCGGAAAAAAGGGGAGGGCGATACTTCTGGAAATCTTCAGGCATATCAGACTTTCCATGCCCCCTAAAATCAGGAGCTAATGTAGAATATCCCCGACGTCTAAAGTAGCTTATTTCCTTTCTCCATACCGTCCAGTTTGCTCCCACTCCATGGAGGAACACAAACGTCAACGGTTTCTTTCCTTTATGATAGGTATAATAAATCCGTGTCCCGTCAAAAGAAGTAATATATTTCCCCATACGTTATTAACACCCTTTCACATTCTCCACTACTAATGCTTTCTCCACACAAATTTCTTCCACATCATATAAAATTACTTTCGGTGTCAGCTTCACCTGCTTGATTTGCCCGAAAATGGAAGAATCAAACGACACCTTGCCAATATACGTCCCCGCTTTGTCGATCTGCGCATCTTTTAATTCAGAAGTCTTTGCCTCTTCAGAACCAATAATATTCACCAGCAATCCCGTCACTTTGATATTTACCCCATTTTCCACCGTAAATTTTAATTCTTTCTTCCCCTCGCTATAACAAATCTGCTCCTCTCCTCCAATCATAGACAGATGAAGACCAATATTAATGGGACACTCTGCTTTCAATTCTACCTGTGCCCGGCCAAAGTTCATCACCACCATTCCCACAGAGACAGCAAACGAAATTAAAAGGAGTGTAGCTATCAATGGCGCAACACCTCTTTTGTTCATAGAGGAAAGGAAGAAGTTAATGTATTTAAAGATTGTTGTCATCCTCATCGCCGAGCATAATAACTTCTGGTACTTACTCCTACAACCACCCTTGCCCTTTGGTAGACCAGTTTATCCAAAAGATTATCATTCCCACTTTTATCCACAACCACTGCTGTTTTTCGCTCATGCCAAAACACATCACTCCTTGTCCCATCACGACACCGTTCCGGAGGAAGAAGATTAAATCCCAGGGGCTTTGTATCATAATTGGCTAATTCTATATATGCCTTTCCTGTTGGCTTTAATACTCTAGACACTTCTCGCAACGCTTTTATTTTATCAGCAAGATAGCGAAAAACACATATAGAAAAGACAAGATCAAAAGACTTATCAGCAAACGGAAGGAAATGAGCATCTCCGTTCAGAAGTGCCACGTCCTCTCGCACTTGTTCCACCACAAGATCTAAACCGCAATACGTTAGCCGGGGAAAACGATCTGAAAGCTGACCAAGAGCATTTCCTTCCCCACACCCAACTTCAAGGACACGTCCCCGCCGCAACGTAGAGAGATAACCCATCATTTCTTTTTTCACCGCTTCCCCAAAAACAGCTTCCAATCCAAACAATCCCCTCGCCCGGGGAAAATGAGTATGCCTCTCTTTAAACATCGCTATCTGCTTTTGGTTAGCTTCTTCAAAAGAAAGAGTTCTTTGTCGCCGTCCCATCTTCTTCTCAAAAACAATGTGTCTTTATTAATATGTAGCTCTGTCTTTAATAGTTTAACCACTTAAAAGAAATAACAATAGTAACATTTATAAATATCTTACAATATACATATTAAAGAATATAAATCAGGTGACTTTATGGATACGTTTGAACTCAAAAAAGAGCAGCAGCGTTTAGCGCCCAAAATAGAACTACGCAACGGGTTTCCTACACTGAAGACCATTGCCGGCACAAGTTGTATTCCTATCCAGAATAAACTTCTGGCCTGCATTGCTGTCTGTGAATATCCTTCTCTGAAGCTTCTGGAATCAAAAACATATGTTCTCCATGACCCCCTACCCTACAAACCCGGCTTCCTTGCCTATCGGGAAATGCCTGCTATCATAGAAGCCATTAATCTTTTAGAGGAAGAACCTGACCTTCTCCTTGTCACAGGAGCGGGTATTGCCCACCCTCAGAAATTGGGAATCGCTTCCCATCTGGGCTTAGCACTAAACAAACCAACCATCGGCATCACAGAATATCTTCTCTGCGGCAAGGTAGACAAAGGAAAGATCATTATGTCTAATGAAATTGTCGGTTTTGAAGTTACCACCAAAGAACACGCCAATCCTATGTACGTCAGTCCTGGACATCTTGTTACGTTAGGAACATCGTTAAATGTTATCAGAGAAACCATCCGATATCCTCATAAAATGCCTGAACCCATTCATCTGGCGCATAAAATAGCCCGGAAGAAGGCGAAGGAAATGAGACCACAGGAAAAACAGAGTGAAAATATGGTGGAAAATACTGAAGAAATGGGAAGTCAGCAGGAAGAAAAAGTGGAGGCATAAGATGGCTTTATTTTTATCTGGAAGATTAGAGGACATTCTTGCCCAGGAAAAGAAAAAAGTAGGTATGCTGCTTATTGATGTTCAGGAAGGTCTTCTTTCCGCTGAGAATGACAGTATTGCTAATACAAAAATAAAGCGCATGAGAGAACTATTGCTATTTGGTAGAGCAAACAACTACCCCCTCTATACTATCGAATTGGATCCTGATGAGGCCGGCAGAACTATCCCTTATTTACAGAACGTCCTCACAGGTTACTCATTGGCTCGCTGCATCACCAAAAATGGTCCCAGCGCGTTTAGAAGAACTACCTTAAAGCAAGATCTTCAAGACGATCAGGTGAAAGCTCTTGTCCTTATGGGCCTCTCCATGAACTATTGCGTTCTGGATTCAGCCAGAGATGCTCGCAAGCATGGCTTTGATGTCATTACATCTCCTAGTGTGATGATTGGTGGATTAGGGGGGATAGATCCATTCTATTTGCAGCACTGCCGGTTGTATGATGACGAACTACAACAGATCACCTCGCCAGCGAGTGAACGTCTGAGCATAATATAAAGAAGTTACTTTTCTCCTCACCCAACGAGGGCACAGTAACCTTTATAAATTCAGAATAAAACCTCTCCCCTCTAAAACAGGGGAACAATATGACTAAAATCAACCGTATCAGCATCCATGGCTTCAAAAGTTTTGCTCATAAGACTGATATCCACTTCGACAATAAGTATAACTGTATCCTCGGTCCTAACGGCTCTGGAAAAAGCAATGTTGGTGATGCCATCTGCTTCGTTCTCGGCAGATTAAGCGCTAAATCCCTGCGCGCTGAAAAAGCCGCCAACCTCATTTTCAGTGGGGGAAAAGACAAAAAACCTGCCTCTACCGGCACAGTGGAAATTGCCTTCGACAACAGCACCAAAGATTTTCCTGACACTGCACCGGAAGTGATCGTCAGTCGTACCCTTACCAAAGATGGCACAAGCATCTACCGCATGAACGGCAAAAAACTTACCCGCACCGAAATTATTGACTTTCTGGCGAACGCCAAAATCAACCCAGATGGATATAACATCATTCTTCAGGGCGACATCATGCGTTTTGTGGATATGCCTGTCATTGAACGCCGACAGATCATCGAAGAAATCAGCGACGTCACCATCTATGAAGAAAAGAAACATAAAGCCCTTCTGGAACTAGAAAAAGTAGAAGAACAGCTCAACAACGCCGAGATTATTCTTAAAGAACGACAGACCTATCTGAAAGAACTCAAGAAAGACCGTGATCAGGCTCTCAAATTCAAAGAACTCAAAAGCCGCATTGACTCTAATAAAGCCACATTCCTGCATCTTCACATTAAAGAAAAAGAAGAAGCACAACAAAAGATTGACCAGGAGATCGGCAAGCATCAGGAAAAAATAAAAACCGCAGAAGAAAAAATTAATGTTCTCAAACAGAAAATTTCTGTTCACAAAGAAAAAATTGCCGAAACAAACCATCAGATTGAACAAAAAGGCGAGCACGAACAAGTAAAGATGCATAAAGATCTTGAAGACCTGAAAGTCACGCTCGCCAAAGAAAAGACCCGCATCTCTACGCTTAAAGACGAAATCAACAAAATCAAGCAGCGAAAAGAACAATTTAAGCTGGAGACTAAAGAGTTAGAAGAAAAATCCTCTTCCCAGACCCGGCAACAGAAAGAAATGCAATCCTCCCTAGGGCAGAAACGCAAAGAATTGCAGGAACTGGAACAAAAAATTGCCCAATTCAAAAAGAGCAATAATATCGAATCTTCTCAGGACATCGAACAAGAAATTGAAGAAAAAGACAAACTCATTGAGCAAAAACAGGAAGAAGTCCAGTCCATCCGCCAGAACCAGCAGGAACTCCTTCGGAACAAAGACAAATTAGAATTCCAGGTACAATCCATTGATGAACGCATGCATAAAGTGAAAGAAGTAGAAAAAGAAAACAAAGACCAAATCAGGCTGTTGCAGGATCACAAAACCACGTTCAAATCCGCCACCCTGCGCTTGAATCAGCTTCTGGACCATGACAGCAGTTTTGCCTCCCAACTCGGCAACGCCCGCAGGAAGTTAGCAGAACTGCAGCAACAGGAAGCCCAGCTTCGCGCCAAGACAGCCTCGTTAGAATCCCTTCCCGGCAACCAAGCGCTCAAAACCATCCTCAGCAACAAAGCAAAGTTTAAAGGCGTTCATGGCACCATTGCCGAACTTGGAAACGTTCCACGGAAGTACACCATGGCGTTAGAAACTGCTGCCGGCGGGAAGATGTTCCATATCGTAGTAGAAGACGATGAAGTGGCGGCGCAATGCATCAAGCACCTTCAGCAGACTAAATCTGGATCTGCTTCATTTATCCCTCTTAACAAAATAAAAGGGCAATTCATCACCGAAGAAGACAAAAAACTCACCAAACAATCCGGCGTGCATGACTTTGCCCTCAATACCATTTCTTTCAAGCCCAAATTCCAGAAAGCATTTGAATACGTTTTTGGTAATACTCTCCTTGTAGAAGATATCGACGTTGCCCGGAAAGTGGGCATCGGCAAAATAAAGATGGCTACCCTTGACGGCAACTTAGCAGAAGGAAGCGGCGTAATGCGTGGCGGCTATCGCGACCATAAGAAATCATATGGATTCCAGGAAAAAGATTCATTGGAAGAACTGGAAAAGACCGAACAGGAACTTGCCCAATGGGAAAGTGTCCTCAGCAACGTTACCCTCAAACGGGAAGCAAACGAAACAGAAATCGCCGTGTTACGAACACAAAAAGCAGAACTGGAAGGAAAGATCATCACGCTGGAGAAAACACTGCACCTCGAGACCGCAGACTTAAATGCTTCACTCGACCTGAAGAAAGAATTGCAGCAGCAGCTTGCCGCTGTCACAAAAGATCTTCAATCCATTCAGAAAGATATCACCACTATCAATACAGACCTCGCTAACCTGAAATCCAAGAAACAAATGTTACGCTCTCAGGTAAGTGAGTTGCGTAACCCCCGTCTTCTAGCGCAATTGACCGCATTCGAAGAAGCAAAACAATCAAGCCGGGAAACAATCATTACGTTAGAACATGAACTCAAGAACAGCGCCGTGCACCTCGAGCAGGTATACTCTCCTGAATTAGAAAAAATCAAAGAGATCATGAAACAGCATGATAAAGAAGAATCACAATTCTCAGAAGAGATCAAATCCCTCACGGCATCTGTAACGAAAAAAGACCAGGAATTGATGCAGAAAGAGAAAGCCAGCACAGAATTTTATACCAAATACCGTGAACTCTTCACCCAGCGGGAAAAGATCAATACAGATATTACTAAATGGGAAAATGATACTGAATCCATTCGCGACACAGCCCGCAGCAGTGAACGGGACGTTAATATGGTTTCTCTCAAAAACGCCGAACTTAAAGCCAAGCTGGCGGGCCTGCAGGAAGAGTTCAGCCGCTATAAAGATGTTCTCCTGCTCAAAGACAAAAAACCAGAAGAATTGCATCAAGAAATTGCTAAGTTTGAAGTGATGCTTGGCCAAATGTCTGCTGTTAACTTAAAAGCCCTGGAAGTGTATGAGCAAGTGGAAAGCGAGTTTAATAAATTAATGGGAAAGAAAAGCAGCCTAGAAACAGAAAAGACCGACGTGCTTACATTAATGAACGAAATCGAAACCAAGAAAAAAGATCATTTCATGAAAACGTTTACGGAAGTCAATACCAACTTCCAGCGCATCTTCACCAACCTCTTTAAGAAAGGGAAAGCGTACTTACAGTTAGACAATCAGCAAAAACCATTTGATGAAGGATTAAGCGTCAAAGTAAAACTGACCGGCAACCGCTATTTAGACCTAAAAGCCCTGTCTGGAGGAGAAAAAACATTGACTGCCCTTTCTTTCATCTTTGCCATTCAGGAATACCAGCCGGCCTCATTCTACGTTCTTGATGAAATTGATGCTGCATTGGATAAACATAATTCCGAAACTCTGGCGAAGCTCATTCGAAGCTACTCGAACAATGCCCAGTATGTGGTCATTTCCCACAACGATTCCATCATCTCTGAAGCAGACACGTTATTTGGCGTAAGCATGAATGATGGCGTGAGTAAAGTGACGAGTCTGAAGATTTAGGATGAATATTTTAAATAGTGGCACTACTTTAAGTGTATCATGGCAAGACCAATTGAACCTACCCCCACTTTAGAGGGTGTGGATGCAGAAAATTTCTATCGTGAGTTAGAGAGACCTCGGTCTAAAGAAGAGGTAGAACTAAGAAGAGAAATGTTCGCAGAAGCGGACAGAGTATTTAAGCAATTAGGCAAACATATCATTGCGAAGATGTCAGAATAATGAATACAAATTCTTTACCACCTATAACTCCTACTGAGATTGAGGTACAAGAGATTTCCTTACTCTATAACCTCCATCATTTTGATTGTGGTGACGAGGATCTCAATGAATTTCTTAAAATTGACAGTCTGAAATATAGGGACCAGCTCATAGCCAAGACTTTCTTAGTTATTTATAAAGAACAAGTAGTTGCTTTCTTTAGCGTCATGAATGATGCCATTAAGCTGAAACTAGAAGAGACCAAAGGAACGCAGGACTTAACACGCTTGCATGAATATCCTGCATTGAAAGTTGGACGGCTAGGAGTAGATAAAAATTATCAACGCAGGGGCTTGGGAAAAATATGCTTCAACTTCATTCTGGGTTTAGCAAGAAAGATAAATGATGCCTCAGCCTGTCGGTTTATTACTGTTGATTCCTATTCTGGGAGTGTTTCTTTTTATGAGCGAGGCGGATTTAAGAGAAATGCCCTTCACGAGAAAAAAAACCACTTTGTAAGCATGAGATTTGACCTGCTACAGAAAGAGTAAACAAAAGACAAACTAAATCTACTTTTTCTCTGGCATTTATTTCTATCATAATGGTTTCCTTACAAAAACATCTTCGCTTTCTCCATCAACGGCATTATCCTCTCTACTTCCTCTTTGGTTAAACGGCCTAGTTTGGCAAAAGAGTACTCGCCATCGGCAGTCTTATTTTCCCGGGAAAGCTGTAATTTTGGAGTTCCATTGTTGTAGGCAAATACACTCACCGTAATCCGGCTTTTATCAAATCCTAGTGCTTCTGAAAATAATTCTTTATCCAAACTTTTATCGAATGCCATTTAATGTATCCTCCACGTTAAATAACGACCAAAAATTTTAATTTTTGTGTATCCTGACATGGTTAACCCCTCTACACATCCAAATTCACCACTTCATGCGCATGCTTCTCAATGAACTGCCGTCGTGGCTCTACCTCATCCCCCATCAAGATAGTAAAAATCTGATCAGCTACGACTGCATCCTCGACGGTGATTTGCTTCAATGATCTAACGGTGGGATCCATGGTGGTTTCCCACAACTGGATGGGATTCATCTCTCCTAACCCTTTGTAACGCTGAATGGTAATACCTTCTCCTAACTCTTTCTGCGCACGTTCTTTTTCAACATCGTTATAAACGTACTTAATCACTTTCCCCTTCTGCAGACGATACAATGGAGGCATGGCCACATAGACATGACCCTGTTCTACCAATGGTTTCATGTAGCGATAAAAGAAAGTCAGGATTAATGTCATGATATGCGAGCCATCCACATCCGCATCACAGGTGATAATGACCCTGTTATAGCGCAGCTTAGAAATATCAAATTCTTCGCCTACCCCAGTTCCTAAAGAAGTAATCATAGCAATGATCTCTTTGTTTTCCATCATTTTATGGATTCTGGCTTTTTCCACATTGAGAATTTTCCCTTTCAAAGGCAAGATGGCCTGGAACTCCCTATCGCGCCCCTGTTTACAGCTTCCCCCTGCGGAATCTCCTTCTACAATATAAATCTCACACTGTGCTGGATCACGATTGCTGCAATCTGCTAACTTTCCCGGTAATCCCGCACCATCAAGAGCTCCTTTCCTCCGCGCTAATTCCCGCGCTTTGCGTGCCGCTTCCCGGGCGTGAGCGGCGTCTTCACACTTGCCTACAATTAACTTTGCGATTTGCGGATGCTCTCCAAAATACGTACTTAATTCATCATGGACAATGGAAGAGACAATACCAAACACCTCGCTATTCCCTAACTTTGTTTTTGTCTGTCCTTCAAACTGCGGCTCAGGCACTTTCACGGAAATGACC
>CAYIBV010000009.1:0-21873 GCA_964361725.1 uncultured Methanosarcinales archaeon
ATCTGAAGCTGCTCCTGCCCCATCACACCATGTGTCATTTTCCCAGACACAATCTGTCACCGCTCGGCAATTGGAGCTGTTGGTAAGACCGAAACAAGTCTCAGCAATACTCCAGTCCCGCTCACAAAATCCCGAACCGCTGAACGTGCCGTTATTCCACTGACAGGCAGATTGATTGTTACAGAAGGTTTGGTTAACATCATACTTCCAGCACTGGCTGCCTTTAAAGTCGCACCACGACCCCCACTTATCCTCAACCCATTCGCACCCATTGGAGATACAGGTATTATTATTAGACCAGCTTAAACAATCTCCTCCCACAAAGCCGCAGAAAGAGTCAGCAAAGCAGGCAGGATCGGTACAATCAATAAATCCATCATTATCATTATCAATGGCATCCCAGCACACTTCCACATCTCCTCCTCCTACATTAGCAACACATGTACCATCATTATCCGAGCCTTGCCATTTACAACTGCCACTGGCATTGGTCACGGAGGAACGCCCTACATTAACACAATCATCCCGTTCCTCACACCTATCACAGGCATCTTCACAGGTCTTTTCTCCAAACTCCACACAATAGCCACCTATAGTAGTAGTGTTATCAGTAATCCACTTACACCCTCCACTGGCAGCGTTAGCTTTACTGGTGGTACAGGCATAGCTTGGCCGTTTGGTGGTATCATTAGCAGTAGGATTGCCTTTGAGTGTACAATCCGCACAGGTCGTATCACAATTTCCGGCAATTCCTTTTTTCCATTCTTCTTTTGCTTTACAGAATCCAATGCTATTAGGCGCTCTGCTATTAACTTCAAATTCACAGTATCCTAACGCTGAGTCCTCACAGGATGCTTTGGCGTTTGTAGAATTGACAGCAACCCCATCGCTATCAACCCGTTCACAGGCGTAGCAGGCTCTATCACAGTTCTGCTCACCCTCAAATTTGTACTCACATCGTCCCGTGGGCACAGAGACGTTTCCTTCACAGTAATTTTCCGTAACCCATTGCCCGCCAGCAGCTTCACATAATTTTTTGTTTTCGATGCGCCCCAGAGAATTGGTTTTATTCCCAAAAATCTGAGATAATTTTAGGGTACATTTGGCATTCGCCGTGGAGTTATCCCACGTACAGGGCATATACCATGGTGTTCCAGCCAAATCATCACAAGCAGTTTTAGTTTCGGCATCATCGCAGGAATCTTCCCCATTAGGAGTGGTTTGTAAGTTCTGGCGGCAGGTATTGGACATCTTGGCAGTGGTACAGGTACTATTCTGCCACGTACAACATGAAGACAATACAGCAATGGAATTACATATTGCAGAATTATTCACCAACGGACAAGTTATGCCGGCAGTAGAGATATTATTCCCATATGTAGCTTCGTCATTGGCTTTATCTTCATCACAGAGATCACTGGCATAATCACAGCCGGTAATATTCTCACATTCCGTCTGATTCAGGTCGAATAAGTAACATCCTGGATTCCACTCATTGAGGATATCCTCAGTAGAATTTCCACCATAACCCCCCCAATTTGGTTCAGTGCAGCTTCCACTACTATTGATATTGGTCACATTGCTATACTGCCACCAGCAATAATAGGTATCAGCACATTCCTTTTCTGTGGTGACGTTGCTGCAACTTACTGTACTAATGTCTTTGTAACAATACCCATCCGTCGTATTGGCAGGAGTAAACCCAGACCAGACGCAACTCAGACCGGCAGTATTATTGACACAGGTTGTACGATTGCCCCCTTTCCAGGAGTCCCACGTCCAGCAGTTTACTTCTTCACACCAGCCGGAAGATGTCCAGGACTGCCATAAACATTGGTTCTCAGCTTCACAGGCGGTTTGACTCGTTTCCGTCCAACAATCTTTTTTATTACAAAACTGACCGTTACTCCACACGCAACTTTGATTTAACGTATTCGTTTCACAGGCAGATTGATTCGTTCCGCTAAAACTCCAGCACCCTTTCTCCTGACAATAACCTGACTTCCATTCACATTGCGTGACAGCATTACATGCCGTCTGATTGGGATAGATTTGAGTATTCCAACAGGCATCCTCCGTGCAGAATGAACTGCTGGAAATCCAAGAACAATTTTTCCCATTCCAAGGGTCCTTCGATGCAGCACACCCTGATTGATTATTATGTTGATAACAGGTTTTGTCATAACACGAACCCCACTCACAACCACTAGAATTTTGACATGTTGCTTCATTCGTTATGCTATAACAATTTGCGGCTGACCCTGTGCCTGCCCCGCTAAAATAACAAGAAGCCACCCAACTACAACTTAACCCCCCAGAATTACTTTCACAGGCAGATTGATTTTGAGCACCGAGATTCCAACACGATTTGCGTTGACACCAATTATAGGTTTGCCCCGGCGTCCAGGTACAGGATTTTCCTGTAATATTAGCCGCCGCACATCCGGTTTGAGTAGGAAAACTCCAACAATCTAACGTTTGGCACCACCCACCCCAGGCGTCTGATTTCCATACACAAGTACTCTGGCCAGCACACGTGGAGTTTGAGGTGTAATTCCAGCAATTAGCAGTATCATGCGACGATGTGCTTCTCTCTCCGACGTTCTCTCCCCCTTGCACACCCACGGAAAATAAGAACACAACTAATAGCATACATAACAGAACTACTACTTTTCCTTCTTTTTGCTCTACCACCTTCTTTTATCCCCAGATATTAATACTAATGTGATAATAAAATAAAATAGTATTTAAATGTTTCGACTTCTTTTCCGACGATAAAAGATATAACTTTATGAGAAACAAAGTTAAATGTAATTTGGAATATCCACAAAACAGTTGTATTTCTAAATATTTATCTAAAATATTAATTTGCTCATTAATTCGCTAAAAAACATCTACTTAAAGAAAACATTTTTCTTAAAAAGTTCTTAAAAAGTTATTATTTTATATATTATCCCAGTATTACCCTCACTATCTATACTGATTTATAACATGGAAGCACATAAACTAAGCTTAGAAGAAGTGTATAGCTCCCTGCGCTCTTCAGACAAGGGACTTACCCAGCAGGAAGCAGAACTGCGGCTGCAGCAGTATGGACAAAATACTTTCCATAAAAAAAAGAGAGGGGTTATAGTATTTAAGTTCCTGAAGCAGTTTACTAACTTTTTTGCCCTGCTATTATTAGTGGGATCATTGATTGCTTTCATTGCGGAACAGCTTGCGCCTTATCAAGGACATATCTACATTAGCATAGCCTTGGTTGGAGTGGTTATTCTGAATGCTATCTTTACGTTCTTCCAAGAATATCGGGCAGAACGGATCATGGATTCGTTCCAAAGCATGCTTCCTCCTAAAGCAGAAGTTCTCAGAGAGGGAAAACGACAAACAATGTTAGCAGAACTTCTTGTGCCGGGAGATATTATATTCATTACTGAAGGTGATAAAATCCCCGCTGATGGAAGGCTCATGGAAGTGAATGAACTCAAAGTAGATCATTCTTCCATTACGGGAGAGTCAGAACCGCAATTAAGAACCATAGAGAATACTCATCCTAACATTCTGGAATCACGAAATATGGTGTTTTCCGGAACATTAGTACAATCTGGAAATGGCAAAGCAGTGGTCTACGCCACGGGAGAGGCTACGGAAATAGGAAAGATTGCTTCTTTAACTCGAGGAACGCAGAACGTGCAGGGACCATTACAAAAAGAAATTACCCGGTTTGTACGCATGATTTCTATCATTGCTATTTCATTAGGAGTGTTGTTCTTTGTTATTGGCACGCTGTTAGGGCAGCCGTTATTAGGCAGCCTTATTTTTGCCATCGGCATTATCGTGGCAAACGTGCCGGAAGGATTGTTGCCCACGGTTACACTGGGATTAAGCATTGCCTCACGACGCATGGCTAAACGCAATGCTTTGATCCGCAGTCTGGAATCGGTAGAAACATTAGGATCGACAACAGTCATTTGTACGGACAAGACGGGAACCATAACGCAGAATAAAATGGTGGTGAACTCTTTCTTTGTTAATTTTGCGCTGCGGGAAACAGCACAGTTTTCTACAGAAGATAAAGAGACAAAAAATCTTTTTCTCAAGACGATGGTGCTCTGCAATAACGCCCGCCTAGAAGGAAAGAAAACAGCAGGTGACCCCACAGAAACATCCCTGTTAGATTTTGCATTATCTCTTACGGATGTTTCTTCCCTGCGGGAAAACGAACTACGAGTGCAGGAATTTCCATTTGATTCCAAGACAAAACGAATGATCACAGTACATAAGAAAGGAAACAAAACCAGAGCATACATGAAAGGCGCTCCGGAGATTGTCATAAAACAATGTTCTCTGGCATGGATCAACGGAACGGTGCAGCGCCTTACCCCCGCACGGAAAGAAAAAGTAACAGAAGCGTATCGCGACATCGCCTCTCGGGGAGAACGTGTTTTGGCATTAGCATATAAAGATGCCACTCCATTAGGAAAGGAAGATTCGTTTGTATTTCTTGGTCTCGTCGGAATGTATGATCCCCCTCGCCCGGAAGTGCCGGAAGCAATTGCAAAATGTAAAACTGCAGGGATACGAATCATCATGATCACGGGAGATCATCGCTGGACGGCAGAAGCCATCGCCCGAAACGTAGGATTATTGGAAGGAAAAGACGATACGGTCGTTTCAGGAGAAGATCTTGATAAACTGGATGAAGCACAATTACAGAAAGTTCTGCAAAAAAGAAATATTATTTTCTTTCGTACCAACCCTCTGCATAAACTGCGCATCGTGAAAGCATTGCAATCTATGGGGGAAGTAGTCACAGTAACAGGAGATGGAGTTAACGATGCTCCGGCATTAAAGAATGCCGATATGGGGGTAGCGATGGGCATTTCCGGAACGGAGGTTGCTCGAGAAGCATCAGATATGATCTTATTAGATGATAACTTTGCCACCATCGTAAATGCCGTGGAAGAAGGACGAACTATTTTTGATAACATCAAAAAGTTTATCAGTTACATCTTGACGAGTAATGTGCCTGAGATTATTCCTTTTATTGCCCTAGCGTTGGTGAACGTGCCGTTAGCATTGACGGTCGTTCTTATCTTGGCTATTGATTTGGGAACAGACTTATTTCCCGCCATTGCGCTCGCGACAGAAAAACCAGAATCTGATGTGATGAAGCAGAAACCAAGAGCGCGGACAGAGAGATTGTTGACGAAGCAAATGCTCTTCCGCTCATATATCATATTAGGAATGATTCAGGCAGCAGCAGCTTTTTTCGCGTTTTTTACTCTTCTTATTCGAGGAGGATGGACGTGGGGAACAGCCCTCTCTGCAAATGATCCTTTGTATCAGGAAGCGGTAACAGCGGCGTTTGCGGCCATTGTCATCTGTCAGATTGCCAATGTGTTAGTATCCAGAACACGACGGGAAACATTATGGAAAATAGGAATATTGAGCAACAAGTACATCTGGGCAGGAATTCTCTCAGAAATTGTTTTACTCTTACTGATTATTTATGTCCCCTTGTTTAACTTTGTATTAGGCACACGGCCATTAAGTCCGTGGGAATTCCTGCTAGGAGTGCCGTTTGCTCTCCTGCTATTAATAGTTGATGAAGGGCGAAAAGTGCTGGTGCAGAGAAATGTTCCTGTTGTTGTTAAGTATTTGAGCTGGTGAGTCATGAAAGACATATTGATATTATGTCTTTCAAACTTTAGTTGGGGAGGATTAATGTGAGCAACTATTGTCCTCAACTAAAGAGGAGAATGGTTTATATAAAACATTATATTTCTCATCGTTAAAAAGAGGGTAGAGACTGTGGTGAAAACATTTGATGTCATCGTTATCGGTGGTGGTTCAGGATTAGACATTGCCGTAGAAGCAGCAGAACGAGGACTGAAAACAGCAATCATTGAGCAAGGTCCATTAGGAGGAACGTGCTTGAATCGTGGATGCATCCCCAGCAAGATGATCATTCATGCTGCCGAGGTGATGCAGACCATTGCCCAGAGTTCGCAGTTTGGGATTGATGTTACAGCAAAAAAAGTTAACTTCTCCCGTGTTACGGGACGAGCGAGTACGTTAGTTGATGCTGATGCCCGAAGCATTGAACACGCGTTACGTTCCGGAAAGAACCCGACATTATTTCGCGGAAACGCTACATTTGTGGGACAGAAAATTCTAAATATAAACGGAGAAAAGATTACGGCAAAAAAAATTGTCATTGCCGCAGGAGCACGTCCCACCATTCCCCCTATCCCCAGACTTGATACTGTTCCTTATCTCACCAGCACGGAAGCATTGCGCCTGAAGACGTTTCCTAAGAGTATGATTATCATTGGAGGAGGATATATCGCCGCAGAACTAGGGAATTTTTATGCCACGCTGGGATGTAAAGTGACGATCATTCAACGCGGCCCGCTACTCATCCCCCGGGAAGATAAAGACGTGGCGGAATTATTTATGAAACTGTGGAAAGAAAAAGGAAACGTGTTGGTAAATACTAATGTTGTCAATGTGCAAAAACAAAAAAGAAATATACTCGTAACCGTTCAGCAGGGAAACGTAAAGAAAACTTTGCATGCAGAGAAATTACTTATTGCCACAGGAGTAACTCCCAACACTGATTCTTTGAACATCGCCAAGACCGGAGTAAAAACGACGAAAAATGGATTCATTCAGGTAAACAAATTTATGGAAACATCTGTGCCGGGCATCTGGGCGCTTGGAGATATTGCCGGCGTGTATTTGTTCAAACATTCTGCCAATCTCGAAGCCCAATATGTTTTACACAACATTCTTGGCACAAAAAGAGCAGTGCCGTATTATCCCATGCCTCATGCCATCTTTACCTCTCCTCAGATTGCGGGAGTGGGCATGACCGAACAGGAAGCACAGGAACAGAACAAAGAATATGTGATGGGAAGATACGATTATAAAGATACAGGGATGGGTGCAGCACTAGAAGAGAAAAATGGATTTGTGAAACTCATTGTGGAACGGAAGACAAAAGAGATCCTTGGATGCCACATTATCGGCCCGGAGGCAAGCACGTTGATTCATGAAGTGGTTGTAGCAATGAAAGCAGATCGGCGAAAAGCACTGGATATATTACGGACGGCCGTACACGTCCATCCCGCGTTAAGTGAGGTGGTGCAGAGAGCGGCACTAAGTGTTCCGGTGTAAAGTGGTCATCACAAAGAAAGGCTACACGTGGGTTCTGTACACGAAAGACAAAAAGAAAGTATTAGGAACGTTCAGAACAAAAAAGAAGTGGTAAAAAGAGAAATGCAAATATAGTATTTTAAGCATCTTATACTGAAAGACATAAATAATTGATCTTAATTGATTTTAATAGTTATGTATTTCATATATCGTGTTGGAGAATTATTGCTCAATTATTTTTGTCCGATACTATAAGTCATAAGATACCTAAGATCAACATTCACAGCAAATGATACAGCTGCCGCATTTAGGGCATTCTTCATCTTTAGCCATCTCTTCTCCGCACTCCAAACATTCTTTCATGCCTTCACCTCTTTAATATGTTCCATGCCTGTTGAGCAATATGTTCAGCGCTAAAGCCAAATTTTTTCAGTAATTCGTCGGGATTTCCTGATTCTCCATAATGATCCCGCACGCCGATACGATAGACTGGAGTGGGATACACTTCACTCAGGAATTCTGTTACCGCACCCCCCAGCCCACCAGCAATTTGGGCTTCTTCCACGGTAATTATTTTTGTGCATGTTTTTGCCGCTTTAAGAATAGTATTTTTATCTAATGGCTTGATAGTATGACAATTGATTACCATAGCATTCACTCCTTTCTCTTGCAGGAGAAGAGCCGCTTGTAAACATTCATACACCACAGGCCCAGCACCAATAAGGGCAATATCTTTTCCCTCTTTCAGGACTTGGGCTTTTCCCATGGTAAATGGTGTCTTAGAAGTAGTCATCTGGACAGTCTTTTCCCGGGCAAAACGCATATATGCCGGCCCTTTATACTCTGCGAGAGCATGTGTAGCTTTCTTCGTCTGCTCGTAATCAGCTGGGACAATTACAATCATGTTGGGCAATGATCTCATCAGTGCAATATCTTCCAGCATTTGATGCGTCGCGCCGTCTGGCCCTACGGAGATGCCGGCATGAGCGCCGATAATCTTAACGTTCCGATTATTATAACAAATCGTCGTTCTAATCTGCTCCCAGCATCGCCCCGGACAGAAACAGGCATACGAAGAAGCAAATGGAATTTTTCCCATGGCTGCTAATCCGGAAGCAACGGTCACGAGATTCTGCTCCGCAACACCAACTTCAATAAATTGTTTTGGATATTTTTTGGCGAATGCTTCCACTCTTGTAGATTCCGTCAAATCGGCACAGAGAACCATCACCTGTTTGTTTGTTTTCCCTAATTCCAGCAGGCCGTCTCCATAGCCATTCCGTGTGGGAATTTTTTCCCGGGTAAAATCTAAGTGCAACGACTTATTTAATCGTTTTAATTGGTCGAGTGTCATTCTATTGTCCCTCAGTACACAGACATTTTTCGTGTTCTATCCGGCAGACTGTACACTTTTTTCCTTGTAACGAAGACTCAATCTTGCACAGTTCAGCAAGAGCAATCTCCCCTTGTTCTTTGGTGGGCGGCTTGCCATGCCACTGATAATCATTCTCCATGAACGAAACTCCCTTGCCGGGAATGGTGCGGGCAATGATCATCAATGGTTTCTTTTTGTTTTTCCTTGCCTTGTTCAACGTGGTAATAATCTGTTTCATATTATGGCCATCGATGGTGACAACGTTCCAGTTGAATGCTTTGTACTTTGCATCTAACGGATCAAGAGGCATGACATCCTCTGTATTACCATCGATTTGAATATAATTACGATCGAGAACGGCAATAAGATTGTCTAATTTATTCTTGGCCGCAAACAGCACCGCTTCCCACGTGTTTCCTTCTTCATGCTCGCCATCACTCATCAGGCAAAAGACCATGTTTGGCTTTTTATCCAACTTTAAGGCATAGGCCATGCCTGCGGCCTGCGACAATCCGGAACCAAGAGGGCCAGAAGTTGTTTCTAATCCCGGTAATGCTTGGCGATGAGGATGGCCTTGCAATCGTGTCCCTAATTTGCGCAGGGTTTTCAGTTCTTTACGGGGAAAGTACCCGGCATTGGCCATGGCAGCATATAATACCGGACAAATATGCCCATTGCTCAACACTAGACGATCTCGTCCTTCCCAGTAAGGATGTTTTGGGTCGTGGTGGAGAACGTTAAAATATAATGCGGTAAAGATATCTGCCATACCCAGCGGGCCCGCAGAATGACCAGAACCAGCAGCAACAAGGGAGATAATGATATCTTGACGTATCTGGTTGGCAAGAAGCTGGAGCTTCCTGACATCTGTAACGTTCTGTCTATGTCTTGGGACCATTGTTTCTCACGTCTTCTCGTGTTCATTCACTCAAAAGATTAACAATAGGAACACACGTTTTTCTTTTTCGTAGAGGATTTAGATTTACTTGTTTTTGTACTTGTCTTTTTAGAAGATTTTTTTTTTGCTGCCATAGATATCACCTTTTTTAAGAGAAAAGAGAGACAGAAGTTAATAAAGGTTTCGAGAGCCTGAGGTTTAATACGTTCTTGTCTTACGAAAAAACACAACGGCTAACACCAAACTTACCAGCACCAAAACATGGACAATCGTACAGTACACACATAATGTTCCCAGCTTAATCTCCGCTACGATAAAATAAATGACAAATACGCTGCCGATTGTTGCCCAGGAAAGAAGTTCACCGGCCCACGACTCTCTCTTCCAGCATTTTGCTGCCAAATAAATAAGAACCGCAAACCAGAGCATGCCCCATATCCCTGCCGGAATGCCTAAAATGGTGGAATATCCACTGGTATTGACTACAGAACAGCCATCAATATTACTGATGGTGCATACTTCACTATTGAGCGAAGAATCATATTTCTGATAGGTTAAATACCCCGATACGAGTAATCCTAAAACACCGGCGAAAATAATGCCCAATAGAATATTTCTTTTCGTTGCAATGCTCATAGAATAAGAGGCATGGTCTACGATTAATAAATGTTTTTGTTCTGCAAGAGTTATGTAAAGCAGTTTCGGGATAACAGAGTAAAGTTTCAAAACAAAAAGATTAAATACTATCTTTTTTTTAAAACTGTGAGGTGCTACTATGACCACTGTGACCATTTATACTACTCCTACCTGTCCTTGGTGTATAAAAACTAAAGAATTTCTAAAAAAGAAGAAAGTGTCGTATCGGGAGATTAATGTTGCCGAAGATGAAAAAGCACGCGATGAACTGGTGGAAAAGTCCGGGCAGATGGGCGTTCCCGTGATTGATATTGACGGGACAATCATTGTGGGATACGATCCGGAAGAAATAGAGAAAGCCTTGCCCGCAGCGAAGAGTCCAGCACGGAAAGCAACGCCTAAATAAAAAATCCCAATCACAGCAGAGCTGTGTGGTATTTTTTAATCTCAAAGTGTGTTATTAAGTCGCAGCAGAGCTGCGGGGTACAAGAAATGAAACAAAGATTTCATTTCTGTACAGAAAAAAGATAGTTTTCTTTTTTCTTGTATGGACCCACTTTGAGAAATCGAAATCTAAACTGAAAGTAAGAAACAAAAAAAAGTAAACTGCTTTATGTACGATGATTACAGAGAAGAAATATCAATGCCGTTCTTGTGGGTTTTGGTACAAGACTAAAGATCTGTCGAGGAAATGCCAGCAGTGGTGTGAGAAGCACCATTCCTGTAATGTGGAGATAATCCAACAGGCCATAAAGAAGACATAAAAAGAAATGCGTTGATTAGTATAAAAAATAACGCATTTCTAATATAGACTTTTGCAAAAGAATCATACCAAATAACGCAAAAGTCTATAAAAAGAAAGTTCTTTTTCTCCTCCTTTCATGAAAAAAGTAGTCATAATCGGGGGTGGATTTGCTGGAGCATATATTGCCCGCAAGTTAGAAAAATCGTTTGATGTTACTCTCATTGACACCAAAAATTATTTTGAATTTACCCCCTCAGTTCTGAGAACTTTGGTAGAACCAGAGCACGTACACTCTATTCAAAGAAACCATACCAAATATTTACAGCAAGCACGGGTAGTCCAAGACCATGTTCGGGAAGTGCGAGAGCATGATGTAACAACGACCAAAGAGACGTTTCCATTTGAGTATTTAATTATCTGCTCCGGATCACGATATAATTCTCCCATTAAAGAAGAAGATTTAGCGATTGTTTCCCGGGCAGCGGAACTGCGGCGCTTCGCCCAGAAACTACAAAAAGCACACCACGTGTTAATCATTGGGGGAGGAATCGTGGGTGTAGAGTTAGCGGCGGAAATCGTTACTCATTATCCTCATAAGAAAATAACGTTGGTTCATGCCCATTCGCGGGTAATGGAACGTATGCCTCCCCACATAAGTCATTATGCTGAGAAGTTTCTGACCAAACGTGGGGTACAGATTATGTACAACAACCGCGTAGAAGTGAATCAGGGGAAGACCTATCATCTCTCACGAGGAGAAAAAATGACGCCGGACATGGCGTTTTTATGTACGGGTATTACACCTCATTCTGAGTTCATGGAAAAACACTTCTTTCCCTTGCTCTCGGACAAAAAATATGTGAATGTAACCAACACATTACAGGTGAAAGGAATGAAACATATGTTTGCTGCCGGTGATGTGACCAGCATACGGGAAGAAAAAACTGCGCAGAATGCTGAGAAACAGGCACAGATTGTTGTGGAGAATATCGTACATACAGAACGGGGGGAGGCATTGACAGAATATCATTCCAATCCACGCATGATGGTCATCAGCTTAGGGAGGTGGAAGGGAATCCTCACCTACAAGAATGTTGTTCTGACGGGGATCATTCCGGGAATCCTGAAAACAGTGATCGAATGGAAGACCATGTGGAGATATAGGTAAAAGAAAATCACCGTAAGAAAAAGTTTATATAACCATTCTCTCTCCCCACTGTATGAACCAACGACGGATGGGAATGGTTATTGTAGTTGTAAGTGTTATTGTACTGGGACTGTTGCTGTTTCTGAAAATACAAGAAGATAAGCAACTGCTGAGCATGTGCCAGAGCGCTTGCGCCACGGAGGGTACGGGAGGAAGCTGCAGCATTGATTCCTGCCCCTATCACAAAGGAGAGAATAATTCTTGGCTATTGGGAATAATGAGTGTATTGGTGGCGTTCCTTGCCGGAATAGGATTTTACCTTGCGCTGGTAAAACAAGACAGTAAAAAAGTGATTGAGGAAAAAGAGTATGATATCAGCTCCCTGAACGAAGAAGAGAAAACAGTGTTCCATTACATCCAGCACCATAAAGAAGGAGTGTATCAAAGTGCACTTGCCAAAGAATTTAATCTGTCAAAAGTGCAAGTGACGCGATTGATGGATAAATTTGAGGGAATGGAACTTATCCAGAGAAAACGAAGGGGATTGACAAATATTATACTGTTAAAATAAGAGGTGGAGAATATGAATAAAATTATGGCCATGGGTGTGGTTATCTCTGTTCTGTTTCTGCTGGGATGCTCTAGTAAAAACTCTGTAGAAGAGTTTAAACGCCTGTGCACCCAGAACGGCCATGGGTTCATGGTCATGCCAGAATCACGGAATTTTGTGGCTGTAAGCAAACAACCCTGTGCCGGATGTATGGTAGGAGGAAATCATTATTGCTCTATGGAAGAGTATTTGGATGCCATAGGGAAGTAGGGGATTCAACTTTTTCTATAGAAAGTTTTGATTAACCACTCAAAGCTTTCTATAAGTAGCTTAAAATTGACCAAGCGATGGTCAATACTACTCCACCACCTAATAAACAACCGGACATTTTACCGATCGCCACTGTTAGTGCTGTTCTCTTACTTTTTAAATTAAGTTTATCCGTCTTTTGCCATTCGTAGCCTTCAAATATGCCAGCAAGCCCGTCTGTAATAGCATTCCCCACCAAACTGCCTACTATCGCCCCTAAAATTCCAAACAGTTCCGCCCCAGACAAGGCGAAAACCGCCAAAATCCCATTATCTATTACTCCAAACCATATCTCTGCTTTCAAAACCTGCAGAGGTATTCTCAATAAACGAAGGGGAAGAAGAATAATTACCCCCAGCACTATTAAAATGGGACCGATAATCATTGTTTTGGTTACAAAGAAATAACTTACCAAAAGTACGATGAGCGCTGAAAGAATTACATTTATACCAGAAGCTATCCAGTTGTCTTTCTTTATTCTGATCATTATATCTTTTTAAAACGGGAGAATATTAAAATCTTTTGTTTGTCTATCTTACACACAAAAATAGTCAGCGAAGGCTGATGCACACTCCTACACTTGTGTTCTGGTGATGCGAAACTAGTTTCACATAACATTAATAAACTGTTTCAATCCAGAGCAGAATATGGTTAAAAAACGATTTGCCGTGCAGGGGATGACTTGCAGCAGCTGTGAAGTGCTTATTGAGCGTAAGCTCTATAAAGTGCCGGGGGTGGAGAAGGTTAACGTCAGCCGTGCCCGGGGAGAAGTAGTAGTAGAATCCTCCAATGATATGGGTTTAGGGGAATTACAGGCTGCCCTTCAGGGAGAGAACTACACTCTCTCTGAACACAATGAACTTATCTCCAAACGTACTTCTTTTAAGCGCTATGGGGAGATCGGCGCAGCAGCGTTGTTTATAGGGGGATTATATCTTTTATTTAAGCAGTTTAATCTTATTCCAGAAAGTTTCGGTGTGACAGATAATATGGGCTACGGCTTTGTGTTTATTCTGGGCTTAATAGCCGCAACTTCTACTTGTTTAGCGGTGTCGGGAGGGTTATTATTGGCCATTACCCAAAAATATACGGAAAAGTATCCTAACCTTACGGGATGGCAGAAATTCCAGCCGCACGTTTATTTTAACGGAGGAAGGATAGTGTCGTACACTATTTTAGGTGGTCTTGTAGGATTGCTTGGTTCATTCCTGACCATTTCTCCGTTTGTAACCGGAGTCATCACCATTGCCGCCAGTGCCCTGATGATTATTATAGGGGTACAGTTATTACATGTCATTCCCTGGCTGAATACCATTCACCTGAAGATGCCGAAGTTCATTGCCCATAAAGTGTACGATGCCAGCCATCAGGAAGCTCCCAGCAGAACGGCTTCTTTTCTCTTTGGCGGAGCAACGTTTTTCCTTCCCTGTGGGTTTACTCAGGCGCTGCAATTGTATGTCTTAGGAACAGGAGATATGATTACGGGAGCGCTAACTATGCTGGTATTTTCTCTAGGCACTTTACCTTCATTAGCAGGCATTGGAGCGTTTTCCAGTTTTGCTAAAAAAAGTGTGCAGCGGCATTTTATGACATTTGCCGCAGTGTTAGTGATTATTTTAGGAGTGTATAATATTCCTAGTGGTCTTACGTTGACGGAAGCAACCATCAGTCTTCCCTCAACAGATACAATACCCGTGCAAAATGTTAACCTTGTGGAAGGAAAACAAGTGGTTGAAATGGCTGTGAACGGCTTGCAGTATTCTCCAGCACAGTTTACGGTGCGGCAGGGAGTGCCTGTGGAATGGAGGATAGACGGGAGGAAAGCAAGGGGATGCGCCAAAGTATTGAGTGTGCCTACTCTGAAAATTACAGAATACCTGCCTGTCGATAAAATAAAAATCATACCATTTACCCCAACAGAAGCGGGGACTATACAATTCAGCTGTTCCATGGGCATGGCCGGGCCGGGACAGTTTATTGTCACGCCATGAAAAGATTGAAACATGAAAACAACAGTAATAATTCAGGGAACGCATTGCCATTCCTGCAAAGGATTGATTGAAGATGTGGCTAAAGACGTTCCGGGAGTGAAGTCCTGCTCAGTTGATTTTAAGACGGGAAAAACAGATATCGAGTATGACACTCCGGCAACGCTTGCAAAAGTGAAGAAAGAGATTGAAGCGTTAGGGAAGTATAAAGTTAAGATGTAATCGGGATTTGTGTCATTCTGTAAATATTATTCATGATTAAAGAAAATTATCACCAACAAAAATATCCCTTTTCCACCGCAACATTTATATATATGAATCTAAATTCATATGAAAATGGATCAATGTAGAGACATTTCGGATGGGTACGGGCTGTTTTTTGGGACGTTGGCCAATGACAGCAGATTGAAGATCCTTAACATTCTCCGCAAAGGACCAAAGAATGTGACAGAAATCTGTAACACTACTCACTTCGAACAGAGCATGGTCTCCCATAATCTTAAATTGTTGGAATATCACGGCATGGTGTTCATGGAAAAGAAAGGGAAGTACCGGTATTACCTCCTCAACCAGAAGACCATTGCTCCGTTGATCGACCTTATTGATGCTCACATGAAAGCATATTGTTGTAAGATATTAAGGGGGGAACGATAATGAACGTACACTATCAAAAACATCAGGAGATACAGAAAGATGCCACCACTATCATTCCTATCAAAGGAATGACCTGTGCCAGTTGCGTGATGCGTATCGAGCGCGCTTTGGGAAAAACTCCGGGAGTAAAAAAAGCGACAGTGAACTTTGCTACAGAAAAAGCAACAGTGATTCACGATGCAAGAACCGTTTCAGAACAGCAACTGGAAAAAGCTATTATCAACACGGGATATAAAGTGGGAATGAAAACGGCCACGAGCAGCAATACTCTTCACCTCAAAATTGTCGGTATGGATAATCCCCATTGCCTGAGCACAGTGCAAGGAGCGTTAAATAACCACAAAGGGGTCATTTCCAAAGAATTGAAAATCAATGAAAAAGCAACAATAGTCTATAATCCGGCAATTACCTCGCCGGAAAACATTAAGAACACCATCAAAGCAGTAGGGTATACTCCTTTAGAACGAACGGCAACAATAGACACGGAAAAACTTGCCCGGCAACGGGAAATTAAAAACTTAAAAAAGCGGACAATCATCGCCATTGTTTTCTCCCTGCCTTTGGTCTTCTTCGCCATGGTCGTTCCGTTCTTAGGAATTCCCCTACCTTTGTTCATTGAAGAAAACATTGCGTTGATAGAATTCGTTTTTGCCGCACCAGTCATCGTAGCTGGATCAACGTTTTATTCCAAAGGTATCCTTGCATTGGTAAAAACCAAAGCGGCAACCATGGACACGCTTGTTGCGATTGGCACGGGAACAGCATTTCTCTATTCTTTCATCATTTCCATCTTCATATGGGGAGGAGATACCTCATATGGTATGGATAACTTATATTATGAAGTTGCTGCACTTCTGATTGCATTCATCCTTCTGGGAAAGTATCTCGAAGCCATCGCCAAAGGAAAAACATCAGAAGCAATCAAGAAATTGATGGGCATGCAGGCCAAGACAGCTATTGTTCTTCGCGGAAACAAAGAAGTGGAAGTGCCCATCGAGCAAGTACAAGTGAATGATATCTTAATCGTCAAGCCAGGACAAAAAATCCCGGTAGATGGAATCGTTCTTACCGGATACTCCGCCGTGGATGAAAGCATGATTACGGGGGAAAGCATCCCTGTGGAAAAGAAAAAAGGAGACAAGATAGTAGGAGCAACCATCAATAAAACGGGCACGTTTACGTTCCGCGCCACAAAAGTGGGATCAGAGACAGCATTAGCGCAGATTATAAAATTAGTAGAAGAAGCGCAGGGAAGCAAAGCACCAATTCAGAGGCTGGTAGATACCGTTTCTGCGTACTTTGTGCCTGCGGTCGTGATCATTGCCCTCCTGGCATTCTTCACCTGGATTTTGGTGGGAGAAGAATTTTCGTTTGCGTTAACGACTTTTGTCGCAGTGTTGATCATCGCCTGTCCCTGCGCCATGGGGCTAGCTACACCCACAGCTATCATGGTCGGCACGGGAAAAGGAGCAGAACAGGGCATCCTCATTAAAAGTGCTGAAGCATTGCAAAACGCAGAAAAAATTGATGCTGTGGTGTTTGATAAAACAGGAACAATTACCAAAGGCAAGCCAGAAGTGACTGATATTGTGCCTCAGAAAGGATTTACAGAGAAAGCCATCCTGCAATACGCGGCAATTGCGGAAAAGAGAAGCGAACATCCGCTGGGAGAATCCATCGTCAAGAAAGCAAAAGAAGAGAAAATACCTTTGCCTGACCCTCTTAAATTTAAAGCCCTGCCGGGACGGGGATTGGAAGTGTCATATAACAAGAAACTAATCCTGCTGGGAAACAGGAAATTAATGACAGAGAAAAAAATAAGAATTGCCTTCCTTGAGAAAGAGCTGCAAATATTAGAGAATGAAGGAAAAACCGCCATGATTCTTGCCGTCAATAAAAAGATTGCCGGCATCATAGCCGTGGCAGACACCATAAAAGAACATTCTGCTGAAGCCGTACAGAGATTGCAGCGGCTGGGAAAAGATGTCATTATGATTACGGGAGATAATGAACGTACTGCTCATGCCATTGCCCGGCAAGTGGGAATCAAACATGTGATGGCAGAAGTCCTTCCTGAACAGAAAGCAGAAAAAGTAAAAGAGCTGCAGCGAAGAAGAAAACGGGTTGCGGCCGTGGGAGACGGCATCAACGATGCTCCTATGTTAGCGCAGGCGGATATTGGTATTGCCATCGGCTCGGGTACGGATGTAGCGATTGAATCTGCGGATATTGTACTGATAAGAGAAGACCTGCGGGATGTGGTCAATGCCATGGAATTGAGCAGGTACACGATGCGCAAGATACGCCAGAACTTGTTCTGGGCGTTTGCCTATAATACTGCAGGCATTCCCCTTGCGGCAGGCATATTGTATCCTTTCACGGGATGGCTGTTAAGCCCCATAATAGCGGGAGCGGCGATGGCTTTTAGTTCCGTCTCCGTATTAAGCAACTCCCTCCTGATGAAAAAATGGAGACCAAAGAGATAAAAAAAGAGGTGAACAATGGTAAAACAAAACTTAGGGACTGTGGACAGAGTATTGCGTTTCGGGTTAGCGTTTTGGTGGCTGGGCCCATGGCCGTTGCAGTATAGCGCAGTATGGATAAACTGGGTGTTGTTTATCGTGGGCTGGATTGCCTTGGTGGAAGCATTCATTGGATACTGCTGGCTGCATGATGCATTGCACATCAGCAACAAAAACAAGTAAAGAGAGATTTAAAAAAAATTTGCATTTTTTTTATTTTTTTGTTTGCAGTGGGAAAAACAAGAGACGTAATGTGAAACAGAGGAGGAAAGACTATGAAAGAACTTAAAAAACAGAAGAAAGAAGAATCATGTTGTACTGAGAAGCCAGGAGGATCATGCGGCGGTGAAGAATGTTCTCGAGAGCATACCACAACGACAGCACAACAGAAAAAAGGATGCTGTGGAAGATGCAGTGGCTACTAGGGAGAGAACATGAAGAAAGATCTATAAAAGAGAATTTTTGAACAAAAGAGACGGGGAATGACAACTATGATTGTATTAAAATAGTTAAAATGAACATAACTATTAAAACCAAAGAGAAGTATAATCATATTGCAGGAGTCTATGACCTCCATAGCAAACTAGCAGAAAAGTTATGGTTTACAACATGGAGAAAACAGTTCTTTTCTCCACTACAAAGAAACATTCTAGAGGTTGGAATAGGAACAGGAGCAAATATTGACTATTACAACGAGAAAGCAGATGTTATGGGCATCGATTTTTCTGAAAAGATGTTAGAGCTAGCGCAGAGGAAGCTGGCTCTGTCGGGAAGAAAAAATGTAACGTTACGACAGATGAATGTGGAGAATCTCCTGTTCAAAGATAATTCGTTTGACTATGTGATCACAAGCTGTGTTTTTTGCTCCGTTCCTGATCCTTTAAAAGGCCTAAAAGAAATAAAGAGAGTCCTCAAGCCGACGGGAAGATTAGTGATGATTGAGCACGTGTTAAGCGAAAACAAGGTAATAGCATTACTGGAACATATGCTTAATCCCCTCGCAACGTTCTGTATGGGAGCAAATGTTAATAGAAACACAAAACAAAACATAATCAACGCGGGTATGGAAGTGATAGAGGACAAACATCTGGCGTTATACGATGTGTTCAGGCTATTTATAGCGAAGAAAGGTGATAAGATATGAAAAATGATAATGGGGATAGTTTTGCCTATATTGTGGAAACAAAGAAAAAGTTTAATGATGCTGTGATTTCTGTGTTGAGGGCAGTGGAACTAAAAGGGTGGACATTATTCCAAGTTTATGACCTACAAGAAAGATTGGCGGCAAAGGGGTTTGCCCAGCAGCCGTTGAAAATCATCGAGATATGCTCAGGGAAGTATGCGAACCTGTTTCTGAACAAGAATAGGATGATTTCCTTGTGCATGCCCTGTAAAATAAACGTTTTTGAGGAGGAGGGAAAGGTTAAGATTGTAGGAATGAAGCCGACAATGATCTCCCAATTCTTCCCGGAGGTTAGCAAGAAAGAAGCGGAAGAAGTGGAAAAAGAAATTAAAGAGATGGTAAATAATGCTGTATGATAACTGTACACTCACTGAAACCAATCCGGGTGCATGATCAACAGCATTAAGAATGTGGAAAGAAACAAAATAAAGAAAAACAATTTTTTCTTGTGCTTCTCATGCCAACGGGTAATTCCCTGTCCTTTTTCTTCTGTGAGTTCCATTCGTACACATCTTACATATTAATGACAACTTTTCTTCTTTGGACCGCTTTCATCCATGTTTCCTTCACCTCCTGTAGTAGTGTGGTTTCCTTTGTGCATATCCCGCATCATAATGTAATGCATTAATGGGCAGAGTATCAAAACGATCCACCAGGCATAGCTTCTGCTAAGGTTAAAGTATTGTATGGCTAAGAGAATGATGACTAAAGGAACGACACAGCATATAATCATCATCAATAGATGGTTCTGTTTCACTGTTTTCCAAATGCCCATAAGATGTAGAGCAGTGAAACTCCTTTTATAAGTACTGGTGAAATTAGTTTCTGAAAAGAAAATAGGGAGAAATGTGTTGTTAAGTTCAATAATTTTTAGTGGCTAACGACTGATAGGGGGGACATTTCTAAATGAATAATAAAACTGATAATGGAGTGGGGCGCTCTTTTATTTTGGCACAGTTTTAATCTCAGCTTCTTTGACTTTCTGAAGTTCTAAGTATCTTCTCTTTATATTTCCATCTCCAATTCCTAACATCTCTAACACTAAATATCCCGCTTTCTCCAATCCATTTTTACCAATTCCAGATACAATAATCGGTCTTTCTCCTGGGGTACTTGTTGATGCGAGTAATATATCTCTTGACTCATATCCCTCTCCAACAAGTGGGACAGAAATTACTGGTATTTGTGGTGTCCATGATTTAGCTACTATCGGGAGATTGGGAATAAGTCCAGCAACAGCTACAATTACTTTAACATCATCACTAAGATTTTGACAATAATCTCGCAAATCATTTGGATTTCTATCCGAAGAAATTATTGAATATTCATATTCTACTCCAGCATTTTCCAACAAGCGCAACAATCCAGAATTAATAACAGTAGGCTCATCTTTTCTACTCCCGAGAATTACGGCAACTTTTTTGTTACCAACTACATTTTCTAATGTTTGTTCTATTTCAGATAAATGCCTTGATCTTCTTACTGTTTTTCGAGAAACCTCATACATTCTTCCTTTTTCAACGACATAATGGCAAACATTCCCTCCAAAATTCATGTTTTCAGCTACTTCTTCAGTTAAAGTGTGCATTTGAACATCGTGAGGAGAACCATCTTTAGTCAAAATATGAAGATTATCTATTCTCCCTAAGCGTAAAATTGTAGGGAGTTTTTGAGCCAATTCATGAATGTGGGACTTTTCAGCGCAAAAAGGGTAAACATTTACTTTTCCTTCAACTCCATCAATCAATCTATGAAGATGATGTGGTGCAACTTGGTGAATATCATATCCATAAAGAACTACTGTTCCTTGAACATTGTTAGTATGTGCTGTTGTTAAATATTCGCCGAGTGGGGAGATAAATGTCCTTAAAACTCTTTTGAGTTTGTCAAAATCAGTAAACCAATCATCTAAATATTGCCGTGCTTCTTTTGGAGCAGGATTTCTCTTATCTGTAAACCCATAAACTAAAACTTTATTTTCTTTTGCTCGTTGTATTTCTCGCAAACTTCCATCAGATGATCTCGGAAGATATACAACAGCAATATGGCTTCTATCAACTAATGCTAAATCCTGTTTTACAAGTTCGTCAAGTGGAACACTATCCACCTCTTTTCCTAATGTGGGGTCAAGAACATTAAACCCTAATTGAGCAAACTCCTTTCCAAAAGCGGTTCTATACCTAACAATTTCTTCTTTACTTTGATGCCCTTCCAATCCTGCAAAAAATAATGATTTATGATACATTTTTATCATTGCGGATAATCCCTCTACAATTTGCACTTTGACAATTGCACTTCAGATTTAGATTAGGAATAAACTCTTTAGAATAATCAGTTGTAATTTCTTCCCCTTCTTTTATATCCCTTAAAGCAACATCGCAATAGTCCATTATCCCCACATTTGGTAAACAAGAATGATTTACATATTTTTCAGGTGCTTGTAGCAAAATATAAGTCTCTTTATCAAGTGAAGTAACATATCTCCTTTCCTCTGCTGAAAGCTCGTTAACTTTACTTTTAACAAGTTTTACTGAAGTGTTCCACTTTAAAACAACTTCATCCTTTTTGAATTGTTTACTAGCAAAAACGCCTTTTCCATGTATCTTTGAGTCTTTGATTATTACCATGTTACCACTTGTAGAAAGTTATCATTGAATCAATATAAATTTATGTTGTAGTTTTACCACAACATTTAAATAATCACGGCT
>CAYIBV010000010.1:0-21313 GCA_964361725.1 uncultured Methanosarcinales archaeon
TTCCGTTGTCTGCCACAGCATCTATCTCGATCTCTTTGGCATTTTCGATGAACTTGCTCATCACCACCGGATGTTCAGGATTGACGTCAGATGCTTCCTGCAAGTATGTACAAAGACTGTCATCATCCCAGACTACATTCATCGCTGCCCCACTTAACACATAACTGGGCCGGATCAACACCGGATACCCCACCATATGGGCAAACTGTTTGGCTTCTTCAATACTGGTCAGTTCTTTCCATTCCGGCTGATCAATACCAAGCCTATCCAACAATTGTGAGAATTTATGGCGATCTTCTGCCGCATCAATACTTTCTGGAGAAGTGCCCAGAATGCGTACATGCTGCCCCTGCAATTTCAACGCGAGGTTATTGGGAGCTTGACCTCCCATGGAAATAATGACACCATGAGGATTCTCAAATTCGTAAATATCAAGAACACGTTCAAATGTAATCTCTTCAAAGTATAACGTATCACAGATATCATAATCCGTGCTTACGGTCTCAGGATTGCAGTTAATCATAATCGTCGTATATTCTGCTTGTTTCGCTGTTATGATAGCATTGACACAACACCAGTCAAATTCCACGCTGCTGCCAATACGATATGCTCCCCCTCCCAGAACGATAACACTGTTCTCAGTGCGAGAACTATTGCGAGCAACATCGTGAGCAAGGCCATTATACGTCATGTACAGATAATTTGTCTGTGCAGGATATTCTGCGGCCAACGTGTCGATCTGCTTAACCACAGGAAGAATTCTCCATTCTTTTCGTTGAGTGCGAAGGGAAAGTTCCGTCTTATTCATACATTGGGCAAGATGAGCATCGCTAAATCCCAGTTGTTTAGCATGGCGAAGAAGATCAGGAGTAAGTTCTTGCTGTTGAAGTTCTTCTTCACAACGAACGATGTTGTGTATCTTATGCAAGAACCAGTGATCAATGTTTGTTCGTTGATAAACCTGTTCTGTGCTCCATCCCCGACGGAAGGCTTCGGCAATAGCAAAAATGCGTTTATCTGTGGGAGAGGTCAATTCTTCTTCGATGAGGGAGGAATTCATGCCATTCGCTGTTAATCCCTGCTTGCCCGTGCCCAGCATACGAATGGCTTTCTGCAACGCTTCTTCAAACGTCCGTCCAATGCCCATCACTTCTCCTACAGATTTCATTTCTGTTCCTAATCGCTGATCAACATCATGAAATTTCTGCAAATCCCAGCGGGGAATTTTCACGACAACATAATCTAATGCTGGTTCGAAGCAGGCCATAGTTTTTTTGGTGATTTTATTTTCTACCTCCTGAAGAGAATATCCCAAAGCCAGTTTTGCCGCAATAAATGCTAAAGGATATCCCGTAGCTTTAGAAGCAAGAGCAGAACTGCGGGAAAGTCTGGCGTTAACTTCGATGATACGATATTCTTCAGAATGAGGATCAAGAGCATATTGGATATTACATTCTCCAATGATGCCCAGATGGCGAATGACACGAAGAGCAATAGCACGAAGGGTGTGATACTCCGCATTACTCAGGGTTTGAGAAGGAGCAACGACGATACTTTCTCCGGTATGGATACCCAGAGGATCGACATTTTCCATGTTACAGACGGTAATACAATTATCATATTGATCACGGACTACTTCGTATTCCACTTCTTTCCAACCACCCAGCCATTCTTCTACTAATACTTGAGGGGCATAGGTAAATGCTTTCGTACATCGCTCTATAAGCTCTTGCTCATTCTGGCAAATGCCTGATCCCCTGCCTCCCAGAGCATAGGCTAAACGAATCATCACGGGATAGCCTAGATTATGAGCAGCAATTTTTGCTTCTTCCCATGAAGTGGTGGCGATACTCTTGGGATATTTTACCTTGATTTGGTCTAAACATTTTACAAACAAATCTCGATCTTCGGTGTTTTTGATGGCTTCAATGCTTGTCCCCAGAACACGAACATGATATTTCTGCAGAATGCCCTGCTTCTCCAGTTCCACACCACAGTTCAAAGCCGTCTGACCGCCGAAAGAAAGCAGGATGCCATCCGGTTGTTCTTTTATGATTACTTTCTCCACGAATTCTGGGGTAATGGGAAGAAAATATATACGATCAGCAAGACCTTTGCTGGTTTGAATAGTGGCAATATTAGGATTGATAAGAATAGTGTAAATGCCTTCCTCTTTGAGAGCTTTAATGGCTTGCGATCCGGAGTAGTCGAATTCACCCGCTTGTCCGATCTTTAACCCTCCACTGCCGAGGATAAGGACTTTTTTTGGTTTCATGATGGTTTCATGTTTTGATCATCTCGATAAATTTGTCAAATAAAAATTCTGTATCCATTGGCCCGGGAGAGGCTTCGGGATGAAACTGCACGGCAAAGAATGGTTTTGTCTTATGGCGAATGCCTTCATTGGTGTTATCATTGACATTACGCAGCCAGGACTCCCAGTCCTCAGGCAGAGTAGATTCATCCACGGCATAGCCATGATTCTGAGAGGTGATGTAACAACGTTTGCTGGTGAGTTCAGCACAAGGCTGATTCTGCCCGCGATGGCCATATTTTAATTTGTAAGTGTCCGCTCCTGCTGCTAACGCCAGAAGCTGGGAACCAAGGCAAATGCCAAAGATAGGTTTGTGTTGAGTGAGGGCATGACGAAGATGTTCTATTGTCTTCAAGCATTGTTTTGGATCACCTGGCCCATTTGAGATAAACAAACCATCGTAGTCTTCTTGGGTAAAATCATAATCCCAGGGAACGCGGATAATGGTGACGTTCCTCTGGAGAAAATGACGAAGGATATTATGTTTTACCCCACAGTCTACCACAACAATTTTTTTATGTCCTTGGGGATAGATTATTTTCTGTGGGATACTTACTTCTGCCACAAGATTTCTGGTGTTGGGATTATCAAAAAGAAGGTCATTGTCGATAACAATCTTCCCCAGCATCACGCCATGTTCTCTCAATTTTTGCGTCAATGCTCTGGTATCAATACCGGTAAGGGCAGGAATGCCATGCTCTTGCAACCAAGAGGCAAGGCTTTTGGCAGCATTCCAGTGGCTGTATTGTTCCGAATATTCTGCAACGATGACTCCTTGTACCTGGATCTTTTCTGATTCCAGAACAGCAGAGACGCTGTCTTGGATGTGATCTTCAGGAATTCCATAATTGCCGATCAGAGGATACGTAAACACCAAGATCTGTCCCCGGTACGAGGGATCAGTAAGGGATTCCGGATATCCCACCATCCCTGTGGTAAAGACCACTTCTCCTGCCGTGGAAGAATGATTTCCTATAGAACATCCCTCAAAGATGGTGCCATCCTGTAAGACCAGTTTCCCTCTTTTCATTACCATCGAGACTGGGGACGTACGTGGTTTATAAAATGTTATGAAACAAAGACGTAGATTTTACATGTTCTAGTACACGTTCCATTACACTTCTTGTTGCACTTCTTGTAGCACGTCTCGAAGGTCACGGATACGGTGATGGGCTTGGCAGTCCCTAAATGGTCTTCCGTGATGAGTGTATAAATAGGAAACTCCACCATGAACCGTGGCTAATTCTACATCTTTTGGAGAATCACCAATACTAATTATCTTTTGATACTCTTTTCCTGCAAGAAATTCTCGTAAGACATCCTGCTTTGTCCGTGCGGGCTGACGAGCATGGCTGTTTACGGCAAGAGCCCGTCCATCAGGAAAGTACTTCTTCATATTGACTGTTTCAAGAAAAAGGTCCAAAGATGCGGGCAAGGTGTTAGAGACAACTATCTGGTCATGTCCGTTTTCTGCTATAGAATCGAGGACAAAATGAGCGTGCCTATTGGGTTTTGTATGTCTGCGCAGAATCTCCGGATGGTCGTGAGAATGCCTAAATGCTGCTTCCTGCAATTGCACATGGCGTTCATATGGTTCCTGCGGGAGGACGTGTTCAAAATATTCATACCATAATGCCCCATACAGGCGCTGACAGTCTGTCTCACTCAATCGCTGAGTATGCCCCTGCAAGGCAAGCACGTGGTTCGTAATCTCCAGAACCGCCAGTTCGTTTCCTTGTTCCAGTGTTCCATGAAAATCCCAGACAAACAAGTTCATGAAGCGGGCAGGAGAGAAGAGGATTTAAGTTCTTTTCGATTGTTCAATATCGATGAAAACGAAAGAATGTGTTTTTGGCACACCTTCCACCACTTTTAAAAATCGCTAAAATTAATCTAGCTAGCTACTTTGCATTCTCAAAATCTTTTGAATTTTTCTGGTCACTTGACAGACATTAAGTCCAGTTCATCACAAAAGTTTACCCCACCGATGATTGAGGGCTATCCAACTCTTTCTTTGATCTATAAAAGAAATATCCCAGCACGAGGAACGTGACAACAGGAGTGAGCCAGCTGGGCACATGCACACCAAAACTGTCAACGACCATGATCGTTCCCATGGCTAAAATGGAATACATCGCTCCATTCTTAAGATATTTGTATTTCTTCACACGTTCGATGTTTCCCACAGTGAGTTGGCGGACGACGATTGCTCCCAGACCATTTCCCAGAAGGATCAACGGAATGGAAAGAGTAAACGCAAATGCCCCCAACACGCCGTCGATAGAAAACGTCGTGTCAATGACTTCTAAGTATAAGATCTTACTCCAGTCCGAAAGTGATTGTTGATGGTGAATCATTTCATGTTCTGCTTTCTCGGCATTCTGCTTGAAGCCATGGGTGATAAAGAATGCTGTTGATCCTATGACCGCGCCAAAGGCCATTACAGGGTTACGCTTCATGGCATACCATACTAAAACAGAGAGGATGACAGAGACAACAGCATAAAACCAAATAGAATGCTTATGAAAGAATTTTTCCCCATGCAGGCCGTATACTTTTGGTTCCTGAAACAACCAGTGGAAGAAGAGAAACAATAAAAAGACGCCTCCTCCCATCAGTAGGATCGGTGCAGACTGGTCTATGGCCTGAACAACGGCAGGATCGGAACTAAACGTAGCGGTCAATGAGCCAAAAAATCCCAATGAAGGAGTCGTAGCCCAGATTATGATCCAAGGAAGTAAACCACGGACAATAAACACGGCGAAGAGAATTCCCCACAACAAGAACCACCGTCTTCCTCGGGGAGACATGGTATGAAGCACTTCTGCGTTGATGACGGCGTTATCAATACTGCTAATGATTTCAAAGAGAACTAAGCCCAGAATAACAAGGATGAGGGAAAAGAGTTCCATAAGTATGTTATTTATAGATATTATTTTTAAATGTTGGGGTTAAAATGAACAACGAATGCCTAGAGTAGAATCTAACGTAGCAGGTTGGTGGGAAGTATGGTTGCTGTACAGCTGCAGGACAGCGGCAAGTTGAGAATGAACCTGAAACTCTGCACTTCCTTCTAGATATACTGATTTCAGCTGAACATCTGTGCGCATTGTCCCTCTTAGTCTTGAAGTGATATCCTGACGGGTTGAGACACTGAGTCGTGCTCCTGGTTCTTTCATCACCGGAAATATGCTTAGATGTGTTTCTCCTCGACCAAGATACGCAGTATGAACGAAGCCCAGACGAAGCTGATCTGAAGTGTTAAGGTAACGGCTGTAATCTACTTTCATTCCTAATCCTCCCAGAATGTCTTTCATAACGGCTTCGGCATACATCTCATCCGGCTGAAAGGGATCAAAGTAACGTGCATTGACATCAGCATAGGAATAAACTTGGACTTTTTTGAGGGGTTGTCCACCACCCTGAAGACGAATGCGGGGATCTTGTTCAGTCATCGTCGGAGAAGGTTGGATGGTAGTCCACCCTCTTGCTGCCTGAGCTGAGGGAGTGCTGAGGGCAAGTACTACTGCAAGCAAACTACCAACTCTTTTCATGAACCTGTTAGAAAGAAGAACAGGTATAAAATAATTGTGGGGATGTTTTTGGAAGGAAAGGTAATTTTGCCATAGATTTTTGGTAAAAAAGAAAAAAGTTTTTACTTTGGGATTTTTTGATTCATATTATTCAACGTAAATCCTTGTTTTATTAAATGGATAGTGGGAAGAAACAAAGGCCGAGGAAGATTGTTCCAAAAGAACCATTGCCAACTCTCACATTTATCTGGTTCTTTTACAATGGCTTCCCCTCCATCATAGTCCGCAATGAGACAAAGCGTAATGTAGTGTTTTTCTTCAGAAAAAATATCGTTTGTGGCTGTTATAAATCTAATGTTTTTAATACTGATTCCTGTTTCCTCGAAGGTTTCTCTTCTGGCGCAGTCTTCAAATGATTCTCCAAACTCCAAATGACCTCCAGGAGGACACCACGTGCCTTCTCCATGAGCATTCTTTCTTTTACCAAGAAGTACTTTGTTATTTTTAACAATTAAAACACCAACACCCACTTGTGGAACTTTGTTCATACAATTAAAAAGAGAGAAGACTTTATATTATTTTCGTTAGGAGAATAAATATATTATTTACAAACTTTAATAAAGCAGAACGATTTACTAAAAAACAGATGAACGATGATAAAAAATTTTAACTGGAAGGACCTCCTCATCTGGATTCTCCTCGCTTTGGGTATAATCCTATTCATTTCTTCCTTTTTCAGAGGTGGTTAGTATGAAATTAATGGACATTATAATCATCCTCTTGTTCATAACAACTGTAGTCACTGTTTTCTGGTATTTGTTTGGTAATTCTCCTACTCTTGAACAAGGTTTGCTTATACTTATTTTGACTTTTATGTTCACGATCTATGGAAATGTTCGAGAACAGGGAAGCAAGTTACAGCTAATAGAAAAAAGCCTAATCAAATTAGTTGATGATTTCAGAGAGCACGTCAAACATAAATGAGTTCAAACTTTTTCTCCCACAATACTTCTCAACATATATCCCGTTACTTTAATATTCACTTTTTGCTTTAGCGGCAATCGTCCTTTCACTCCAATCACTAATGGATACGTTCCCATCTGCCGGCAGAATGTAGTTTTGCCATCATACATTTCCGTCCAGACGTCTTTGATAATAGTTCCTTTAGGTAAGATGCGTTCTAACATGGGATTATCTATGTTCTGACGGATGTCATTGCGCCACTTCCAGTAATATTGCTTATTTTTACGCAGATATTTCGTTCCCCCATGCTGTTCTAAGAACGTGTTCGGAAGCACAGCCACTTGGCGGATGTTAATGCGGCGTAATAACAGTCTTTCATCCATGATTTGGGCAAATGCTTCCATGTTTTTCTTGTGCGTTTCCTTCGTTTCTCCCAGAAGTCCAAAGATAATATTAATGCCCGGAAGGAATTTCGGCAAGCCATTCCCTCCTCGTTCTGCGCCATATTTGTTGATGATGCGGATGGCTTTCATCGCCACAAGCGGCATGGTATTTAACAAATTTGCTTTGACCACTTCAGGATCAAAGCTTTCCACACCAAAAGCAGCGATGTTTCCAGAGGTACAGTATTCCACGATCGCTCTGGTAATTTCTTCCCCTCCCGGCTTGACCACAGAATTGGGATTGACGTTATCGATCTGGAGCATTTCCAGTTCCGGACAGGATTCATGAATTTCACGAAGCATCTCTATGGGATGATCGGAAGAATAAAAGTCCGCCTGCTTTCCTAAGCGAAAGTGCCGAGCACCGGCATCATAGTAAGCTTTAACTTCCCGCACTACTGCTTCTTTGGAACGATTGATGAATTTATTTTTCAATGGCTCAGTACAGAAACTGCATTTACCAACATTACATCCCCTGCTGGTCTCGATTTCAATGACACGCTTGTCTGGAATTTGATGGATTAATGAAACACCGTCAAGAACGAAGTGTTCCAATTCTCCAAAAGAAACATCACTGTTCTGAATTTCCTCAAATAATGAGATATCATGCTTCTCAAAGAATTTTCCTCCTTCTAATTGCGTGCCAAACACAGCAGGGCCGGTAAGTATTTTCTTCATAGATAAGTCTTTGATGAGAGGAATGACTTCTTGCAGTGTTCCGGGGAGGGCTGTCAAATATTTTCCTGGCACATGCACGCCTAGGATAACCACAAGAACGTCTGTGTTCTGCAGGACTGTCTCTGCGTTGTTTTTCGTACAATTGTAAATGAGAATGTTGGTCTTTTCTTTTTCAGATGGTTCTTTCTTGATGTTATGATAGACTTTCCATAAGCGCAGGTCATCAATGGTGAGATACGTCACGGCATGTCCCTCTTTCTGTAATTTCCCGTAGATATAACGGGGATAGGTTCCTAAGTAGGGAGGCACGCCTAAGCCGGAGGCTTCATCAGTGTAGCAGTCAAGGAGGGTGTAATGCATGGAAATGTGTACTAAGATAGCTATTTTATAAAAGTATAGGAAAAAGAGTTATTAGTTCCTCATATACTGAAAGACATATCTTTGTCCGGTACTATAAGTCATTGAGAACGCGCTGGATATATGCTTTTATTCCTTCCTCAGTTGCTGGTTGTACTTCACGATAAAAAGGAATATCACTCGTCACGCCTACTCCGGGATCTTCACGTGAATCAAATTCAAAGAAAGAATATGCAGGAGGATTCCGGCCACGCCGAAAGCGCACATCAGGTTCTAGGACGAGATCATACTCTCCACTCTGAGGATTACGCAGTCGAATAGTGCTCCAGCTATCACTGCGGACTTCAGGGGCATATCCCTGAGCTGTTAACCATGTTGTAATAATTTGTATTCCTTCCTCTTCCCCCCTCACAACGTACTCATTTCTGGAATCATGGCCGGCATCTTGCGAAGGAGATCCCGTATCGTACGGGGTATCATCGCTACCAGAATCATCCGCATCGCTGTTTACAGTGGGTGTACCATCACTCATCGTGACATCATCATTGTTATCAACATTCCCCGTATCAGCAACCACATCTTCAATATTCCCACTACCAGAAATGGGAGGAGACCTGCTTCTACCAGTTTCTGTACATCCCACAGCCAGACCCAAGAGAAAATAGAATATTCCTTTTTCTATCATGATGAACCACCCATTTTGTCCTGGCTGTTTGAACGTTTTGCGCGCGAGGGAGGAACACTCTTTTTAGGGGAAGAAGGGGGTGTTTCATCTCTCTTTCGTTGAGCCGTTCCGGGCATCTGTGCTTTCGTCTTCGCTAACTTCTTGCTCACAATTGTTTTTTGGGGAGATCTCTTCTCTTCCCCTGCCCGGCTCTGAATTTTCCTTCTCTCTCTGCATATCCTTGCGTCTTGAACGATATCTTTATGGTTATTCTCTTCATCAGACTCTTCGATAGTCTCAGAGACATCTACTCGTGCGGTTATGTCTTCACAAGGATATTCAAACGTGGGATACACGATCGTTTCTTCACCGGCATGAAGAACAGGAAGAGGAGCATTCCCACTTTCTGCAAAAATCCTTCCCGTGCGTTTTCCTTGCACATTCCACGAAATACGTGCTGCGTCATTCTCCCTTTTATTTTCCAAGATCAATTCATACACAGCCCATTCTCTTTGAGCAACTTCCTCGGGATTTATGAGCATAAAAGACTTTACCCAGAGATCAGGTAGCCGGCGGGGACGGTTATCAACGGGATCACAGGCATCGCCCATAGTATCATTATCCCGGTCTTCCTGCCTTTCATTTACGACCAAAGGACAGTTATCCCGTGCGTCTGAGACTCCATCATTATCGCAGTCTTGGTCTTGTACACATCGTTGGGCAACTTCTTGGACATCGAAGACACCATCTCCATCGCTATCCCTGCCGGGAGCGTTCACCACAGATGGAGAATGAACCGGTCTGTTACGGTACGTATAACGCATTATTTCTTGATTGGTCTCAGACGTGAGTACATTGCCGATACTGTCATATGTAAACGATGCCGCAAAATTCTGTCCAGCACCAACTTTCTGCGCAGAAGTTAAACGATTGAGAGAATCATATCTCATTGTGGTCTCAGAATTATGATGATTATCTTCTATTCCTACGATGTTTCCTACGGCATCGTACCTATACTGAATGTCTTGATGGTTGGGTGTGTTTATCCTCTCCAGCCGTTTCGTATTCTCGACATATTCCAATAACGTTTCAGCCCCATTTCTGTATCTTCTTGAACTGGGCAGGCTGAAATCATTGTACGTAATCGTAACCTCCCCATCGATGTCTGCAAGCCCTAAATCATTGTATTCGTATTCAAACTCTTCCCCGTTTATGCTTAGGGAAACAATTCTATCCTGACTGTCAAACTGTCTCTGAATTTCAAATTCAGTCTGGTCGATGGTCTTTGTTTCTCTGATGGGACGAAGGCGCTGGTCGTATTCATATCTTGTTTCGATGTCTGGAGTGGTTATTCTCGATACGGGACCAATTGTTCCGTCGTCATATACATACGCAATCTCCCTGTTGCCGCTTCTCTTCTCTGTAACGCGGTTGAGTTCGTCGTATTCCATGGCCATTTGATGGTTATTAGGCAAATTCTCCTGAAGAAGATTTCCTGCAGTGTCATATTGATAAGTGGACTGACCAAGATCAGGGTCGTTTATATTAGTGATGCGCCCTAATGAATCGTACGTGTATGATATCCTGTTCCTTTGAGCATCTGTAATTTCCAGTACTTGATCTAAGGTATTATACAGATAGGATGTCTGATACACCTCATTACCATTTCGTTCATCAACACGAGTAATGCGCCCGTATGCATCACGCACGTTTTTTATCTGGTGATTATTTTCATCTGTGACAGTCTCTTCTTTCTGCCCATAACTGACTGATTTTGATGTTCCATCGGGATTGAAGACTCTTGTTGTCCTTCCAAGAGAATCATAGGTAAATGTTGTTGCAAGGATATTTACTGCCGGTTGCTGGTAGCCATTGACACTGTTTTCAAATGCAGGATTGTTCACTTTCCTCACTCGGTCAAATGGATCGTAGAAAATATTGAGAGCAACCTGCTGTGCATCAGTGCTTTTCCGCTGCTGGATAAACTTTCCAAATCCGTCATAGACATAGATAATACTTCTCCCATCATGTTGGTCTTTCTGCCATTCCACAATATGTTCTGGAGCGCTTCCGTCAAAAGAATAAATATATGTTTTTGTGGGAGACTGTGAAGAGTCTAACGGGCGGATCTCTTTGGTGATTCTTGCAAAGTCATCATATTCAAACGCTGTTATGAAACCGTTCGGGTCAGTCGTGGACAAAATGTTTCCGGTCGCGAGGTCGTAGCTGTATTCTGTGGGTTGGCCTTTTGCATTGGTTATGCGCAAGGGAAATGTATGCGTGTCTTCATATCCATATCGAGTGACGTGACCGTTCCCGTCTGTTTCAGTTTCAGTCATGCCAAAGTTATCGTAGCTTCTGTGTTCGATAATGCTGTCCATTTGGTTGTTCCACTGCTCGATCCGTGTTATATCCCCCTGTGTTGGTGATTGTCCATATCTTCTCCCATCATAAGAATATTTTGTTTCTTTAACTTTCGTCCTGTCGTCATCACGGTTGACCCACTCTCTTTTTACTGTGTCAACGATCCAATCATTTTCATCATACACATACTCACGATGGGTAAAACGCTCATCTCCTCTCACGTTGATGTCACCGCGCTCTATTGTTCCTGCGACATTACCATAATCATCATATTCATAGTCAATACGGGACGTCCAGACATTGCCGTCATAGTTTTTAACATCTTCGCGGTCAAGAGTGACCATGAATATATTATTATTCTCTTCACTATTCCAAGTCCATTCTGTTTCCTGTCTGGCATTGTTGTTTGCATCTTCTATTCTTGTTTTGAATTCTTTCCCATTTTTGGCATAATCCTGATGATACCAATGCTTTACGGTTATTTCGTTTCCTCTGTTTTCTGTAGCGTATCCAAACCCACGAAACTCTTTGCTTGCAGAGTCGTACTGCCCTTTCTCGTAACTCACCTGTTCTTCGAGAAGAGTATTGTGTTCTACATCCATTCCATTGTCTGCTGTTGTCCTAGACACAACCCAGAGATTGAATGGCATCCCCGGAAGTCCATCCTCACGCTGGTTGTTAAGAGTGGTGGAAGGAGAATATTCCAGCGTGATGCTGCCACCAAAATCCGTAACTACTCTTTTTAATAAATATGCTTTTGGGCTTCGATGCACTTTTGCCATGTCTTCATTTCTGTCTGCCCTCAGAAGATCGACTGCACCATCGCCGTTAACATCTACTGACCGCGTTCCTTTATTTCTTCCTGTGGCTTCATCTATAAACGAGAACCGATCTGGAATCAAGAGATTATTATTCTCCTGCCATCCATGACCGGTGTTTAAATAAGTCCTTTTAGGATATTCATCAAATGCTTTCACGATGTCTGTCAATCCATCATTGTTAATGTCCATAAAGCGCACACCGGCATCACGCCATCCATCATGCCTGTTGCCCGACAAGAACGCCATGTTGTCCCGGCCACGATTGGGCAACAGCCAGGTGTCATCCCTTCTCCAGCCATTACCAGTGTTGAGGTACGCCCGATTCCTATTATCATCATTCTGCCGAGACTGGAGAAGATCAATCAACCCATCACCATTTAGATCCACAAACCGTAATCCTGTATCTTGGCCATCCTCATCCAGAAAATAGACATCTTCATTCGGTAAACGCCACGTTTCATCTACTACCCATCCACTTCCCGTATTAATCCATGTCTCTCTTGCGGGGTTATGATCTTCATAGCCGCGCACCAGATCATCTAATCCATCACCATTGACGTCAATGATCTCGACACCATTGCTCTCAAATCCAATAATAAAATTCGCTGCGGGAGAGGGCTGCCTCCACTGGTTTTGCTCTAATACAAAACTTTGCCCATTATTGAGCCATACCCACCATACGTTTGCATTAACATTATCCCCGCCCAGTACAAGGTCATCAAAGTGATCTCCATTGACATCCGCAACCCGCAAGCCGCGATCACTTCCATCAGAATTCGTAAAAGGCCATGGAAGATTCCAATTTTGCTGTTGCCATCCCCCACCAGCCACCCCAAACCAAAGATGGGATTCCCTCTGCTGATTATCGACCCAGCGATCTTGAATAGCATCAACGATACCATCCCCATTAAAATCACCAAAACGCACGCCCAGATCAACCTCGCGATCAACAAACGGTGTCGGTGCGCCGCCACCATCACCCCATACTTGGTCAAAAGCCTCGTACTCAAAACGAACAGGCGGCTTGCTTTGGATACCACCTTGTCCATATTCTGTAATGCTTCCTATCGTCTCTTTGGCCGTTGCACCTAATGAAACATACTGCAGGGTGTATTTTCGGACAATCTCTTGGTCATACAATACTCTTACTTCTGTAATTCTTTTTCGTGGAGAAGCACGAACGCCATGCTTGTATTTCATCCCATACCCTGGCTGGTCGCCGTTCTCGTAGAAGAATTCAATAACTCTCTTCTGATCATTGTTGTAGCTTATTTGAGAAGGATAAACAATGGCGCTTCCTCCATCTTCATGTTCTTCATAAAGATAATAAATATTATTATCATGAGTGTCTGTGACGAGGTCTACACTCCATCGAGCAGTCAGATCACCTGCCCGCAGCTCTGAGTCTGCATTATACCCAAAGCGGTACACCATCCCATCTTTAGTCTTGACAACCCAGTATTCTCTTCCCTCACTATTGCCATTCAACTTCTGAATGTACATATAACTCTCTCGTTTGGTATGATAGCGCTGCTCTTGGTTATCATACACTAAATCATATTTCTCCCCGCCAATATAAAGATCAAATTCATCGTCGTTGGAATCACTCAACGTATACTTCTCATCCCGCTCAATATAATCTTCCGCCAGCACCCATCCTGTCCCAGCAATGGAAGGAGAATCTTTCATATGCTGGCTGCTGTATACCAAAGCAAGAGATGGTTGCAGGCCATTTGTCCCCGGTGGAACGGTGAGCGGATATGTATATGTTCCAGAACCGTCATAGAGGCTCGTTGCATAACTCCCTGCTGGTTTAATTTCAGGATGGGAAGGGACGAGGGAACTGTGCAGGGAATGGGTGTATGGGTCGTAAGCGGAGACGTTTGGTAATATCATTAAAAGAACTAGCAATAATAAAAGTGCAAACTTCTCATCCGATTGTACTTTAATTGTATTATCCATTTAATTTCTTTGTTGTTTTTTGAGCCAATTAAGTAATTCCTTAGCTTCATACTCTGTTATGGGCTGTCCATGGGGTGTATCAGAAGAATATTTTCTCATTCTTATCCAAGTTGTTTTTTTGCCTTTAGATGCGCCAACTTCATATCCCGCATTCCAGATCTTTTCATCTTTGGTAATTTGTGTTCCTTTCTCCCAAGCTTCTCTTTCTAAATTTTCAATTTCACCCTGTCTTAAAAAATAAAGGGCTTTACTTTTTTTTGGACGGTCTTTCATTCTTTTAATTTGTTGTTTAATGGGATAACTAACTTTAGGATAGTGCTGATAACCATGCGTTGTTGTTTTTATTGTGTCGCTACCAATATTAACAATCTTACCAATCTTTCCCCCATACCGTACATACCCGGCAACATTCGGCAAAATGGGCAGAAGAGAAACTCCAGACAACGTTGCCCAGCCAACGTTCGCTAAACTAGGATCTTCCATAACTGCTTTCACATCAAGAGCAAAAAGACCAATATCAATAATATCCCATGGTGTTCTGCCGTCAGGATCAGTGTAGCGATAAGGATTATTTAAGACATAAGAATATCTATTCAGCTGCTGGGGGTTGTAGATATCAGGAATTGTCGTGTCAGGAGAGGTAAACTTTTTAAGAACTGGATCGTAGTATCGTGCTCCAAAATAAAGCAGTTGAGTCCTATCTTTCTCTTTTCCGGTGTATAAAAACCTGTCCTCTCCTCCTTCCAGAACTTCACCAAATGGCAAATAGGTGGTATCTTCTACTTCATTTCCCTGCTCATCGGTGATGAGAGTCGTGCTTCCTAACAAATCCGGATGATAATAATACTTTCTTCCGTCAGAATCTTTTCGTGCAAGAAGAACTCCTTTGTCATCGTAATAATAATGGGTGTTCTGTACACCTTGCTGATTCACGACCTGAACTAAGCTGGGATGAGGGTAATATGTTGTCTGCAACTGGTTGTCAGGCAAATGCTCTATTTTCTTGATGCGGTTTCCATTCTGGCCATAGAAATATTCCTCAAGAACATCCCCTTGAACTGTAAGAACCCGTTGAAGCTGGTTAAACTCATCGTACTCATACCTCTTGTCCATTCCACGTATCAAATTTCCTGCGGCATCGTATTCTAATTCATAGTTAATGTTCTCCGCAAAAGAAACAGGCATATTTAGAACTACTAACAGACACATAACCAGCGCAAGTCCTTTCTTTATCCCCCCTGTAAGCACGTTGTTCTTTTACCGGTGAGAGTATTTATTTAAACATTTCGACAAAAAAGGCTAATATGAAACCCTCTCGTTCGTACCCTGCCTTGCTGTTTTTTCTGCTAAAATTATGAAGAGAATATCGATGGGCAGGGCAAGATAGGTCTTATGAAACACACAGTACTCACTGACCAATTGGTGAGGATTTCATATTAGCCGGCAAAAAAGATAACTTGATGGATGCAACATATAAACACTATAACAACAATGCTTTTAATACTGCTCTTTTTCTCTTTTCATTATCGTGTAAAAAGGTGAATAGATGGGTTTACAATACAAAGCAGGACTCGTGGCTACACATGGTTCTGGAAAAACAACGCAGATGTATGCTGTAAGCGCAGAGTTAAAGAAATTCGATCTTACTGTTCGCGTTATTGGAGAATTGTCAACCCTTGCACGGGAAAGGGGACTTCCCATTGACCAGAAGACAACACGAGAAGCACAGGCATGGATTCTTCACCGGCAATGCGCTGCAGAATTGGAAGCAGATATATATAATTATGATGTTGCTCTGTGCGACAGAACGGTCTTTGATAACTATTGTTACTTCCAGCGAGCGGTGGGAGATGATGCTTTTTACCGCCAGTTTGTCTTAGGACACCATCAGCAACACCCATATAATGCATTATTTTACCTTCCTCTTATTGCAGGTTCTGAAATTGCAGGTTCTGAAGGAAGTAAAAGAGATCCTGATCCACAATTTCAGCGTGAGATTGATGATGAAATTACACGATTCTTTCAGGACAATCCTTCTCTTCCGTTAGTGCGTCTTCCGCCACAGCGGGAAACATGGACGAGGAGAATTACCAACCATATCCTTGGAGATCTTGGACTGCTCGATGAATAACGGAATAAAAGAGGTGTTATCATATGTTACAAATACCGGACAATATTAATCTAGGCATCTTTGGGGGGATAGGCGTGGGAAAGACCACGACGACACATGCCTTACGAACCCCAGAATATAAAACTCATCTTTTAGACCACTTATTGCTCGGTAATTTTTGGGTACCTCCACAAATTCATATTTCTGAAGAGGGTATCAGCCGGGAACTGTTTGAAGAATATTCCCGTGATCAACGAGCGTATGCTTTTCCTTTCCAGATCGCCCAATTTGCCAATCGATTTGTCCGGGAACTGGAAATGGCGGGCAAGCCGGGCGTTAATGTTATCGATATGCCTACTGATGCAGATAGATGGGGATACGGAGAGGCAAACCGCGAAAATATGGGCGAACTCTTGTTTAAAGTATATGCTCATCTCTTTGATGTGGTCTCTTCCCAAGGCAAAGGACCGGAAGCATTGATATACCTGCGAGTTCCTCCGGAAAGTATAGATGTACCCCTAGAGAGAATCAGGATGCGGGGAAGACCACAAGAACAACAATTTCTTCAAGATCCGTCTTATCTCCTCACACTCATAGGCTTTTACGAAAAGATGGCGGCAGAAAGCCGTAAACCCGTGATTACTATTGATGCGACACAAATTCAGCTGGGAACAGATGGTTCTCTGGAGGGAAATTCTGTTAAAAAGGCTGTGGAATATATTGCTCAAGAGTACCGTCGACATTTTCCATTACGTCAGCTGACTCTAGACGAATGGGAAGCAGTCGATCATAATACGGCACAGAAAGCGGCATGGTCAGCACGACAACAATTGAGCGGATACTTACAGCGGCAACAGAAGATTTTAACCGTTGCCGGAGTGGTAGGTGCAGGAAAAACAGGATTAGCAGAGCTACTGGCAGGAGAATTAGCTATTGGCATCAGCCGGGAATTAGATGGCAAGAATGATCAAATTGCTGATGATTTGCTTGATAAGTTCCTTAAAGATAAACCGAAGTATTGTTTTGATCTTCAAAAGAAATTAACCCCTAAACGAGCGCAGGCTCGTCGGGAAAAACATGCTGAGGGAAAGAGTTTCGTCGAAGACCGAACACCGGAGGAAGATCAATTGGTCTTTCACCGGCGCTTTCAGGAGCAAGGATATCTTACCAATGAGCAAGTGGGAGAATTGTATGCTTTAGCGCAAAGAACGTATGCCGATATGCCAAAGTCTGATTGCATGGTTTTAATTTTGAGGAACCCGCGTGCAGCACGGAAAATGATTCTCGCTCGGGGAAGACCACAGGAAATTGCCGCCTGGCCGGAAGAAGAGCTGCGATTGATGAGCAGATTTTATGAGAAGAGCGGCTCCGGTGCGGTTATTGAAGATTTTGCTATGAGACTGGCGGGATTGTTAGGCAGTCCTTCTCAAAAGCCGCTCGACATCAACTCCCCCTCCCTCTCACAAGTAGAGGAATTAGAAGCGCGGTTACAAGGAGTACGGGAAGGACTTCAGCACATGGCTCAGTCCTATCCATTAAAAGGGAGAAACTTCCGAGTAGAAGAGTTCTTTGACCGAGTTGATGCTTTGGGAGCCCATACCGGAGCGAAAGTACGATTTGACATGGATGAGATTGATCCCCGCAATGCTATCCATCAGGGGTACCTGTACCAAGAAATGCTCTTAGGAATGTTGGAGCACGATGAACGACAGAAAAGAAGAAAGTAGAAGAAAATTAGTCTCCATTATCCTGAACAGGGTGGATGGGAATGACGTTCCACCCAAAATATTTTCCGAAAAGTTCCCAATCTAACTTTCGGTCAAATCCCCCTAATACTTTTTCTGCTAAAGAATACTCAGAGGGTGGTAAAATACGATCTGGAACACGGCTAGTCATAATATATAACTGCATGGCCTGCTCTAAATATCCCTCACCCTCCTGCGGCCCTTCCAGCAAAACGCACATAACGTCTGATCTTCTTCCCTGCAGAGAGAGTTGGCAGGTGATGGCTGGACTGTATCGTGCTATAACCCTCTCCCGAGCAGCCTGAAACAGAGTCGTGGAGTAGAGAACTTCACGAACGCTTTTTGGGAGAAGAGCACCGGGATTGAGAAGATGATCTGCGGCATCTCGTACATAAGTAGGATGGACGGCAAAATTATTGTATCCCAAAACTATCTTTGTCATATGCCGGCGGGGAAGGAGGGGGTATATAAAGATTGTTATGGATTATTTTTAAAAATAGGAGATTAATTAAAGATTTCTTATTGTTTCTATTTTAAAGTGGTTAAGATAATAATACAATCCATATCCCATCCCTGCAAGAACAATTCCTCCCACTACATCTAAGACATAATGCTGTTTAATGAATACAGTAGAAAGAGCGATGAGGATGGCCATGAAAAGAGTGATGCTTCCAGCCACTTTATAGTCTTTGAGAAGCATAAATGCGGGAAGGAAGGCATACATGACATGCAGGCTGGGAAAACTATTGTAGGGAAAATCTATCGCGTAAATCAAACCTACTACAACTCCTATTCCATGGGTAGAAATCCCGGAAGGACGGTTCATAATCACAGGAAAGAGGAGAAAAATCGTGTAGGCAAGGAGAGTGGTGATAGTATATGTTAATGCCACGGAACGGAACTTAATATGGTCTTTGATGAAGAAGTACGGAAGAAATGCCGCAATGTACACGAATAAGTAAGGAATGACAAACCAAGGAAAGAAAGGAATAACACGATCTAGAGCGAGTTCTAAAGTATGTGCTTCCCGGCCCACGCTGAGATAATTAACAATAAGATAGCCGCCAATGTACAGGATAAGAACAAAAGCAAGAAGGCATGTTCGTTCGTGTTTCCGGAAAAAGTTCGTCATATGAGAGGTATGCACGCAACCTTTAAAAATAAATCCATTTTCTGTATAATCTACGGCCCCATAGCTCAGCCTGGTACTTGTCGGTAAACACCGGCTCGCGAGGCAATGGAGCGTTCGACTGATACGTTTTATCGTAGATATCGAAAGGTCCCGTGTCCAAACCAGCGTCGCTACTTTGGCAGTAACACGCTCAGGAAGTCACGGTGGGGCCACTTTTTATTTAAAGGTCAGTCTTTTTGAGAACTCTTTTTGGTATACAACACATATTCTTTGCCTTTGACAAAACCGTTCTTTTCATAAAAAGCAAGCGTCTCTTCACGTTGTTTCAGGGTGATGAGAAAAACTCCTTCTTTATGCGATTTTTTCAGTCGCGCCATCAACTCAGAGAGCAATGTGCTGCCCACCTTTTTTTTGCGTGCCGAGTGATCGACAACAAAATAATCTAAATATACCCACCCATCGTTCATCGCCTCTGCGGCAAGATATCCTATCACTTTTCTTTCTTTTTCCGCAACGAAAAAAAATCCTTTCTTAAGAAATGTCCGGAGACTATTAACAGTGGGATATTCTCCTTCCGGGGCTTCCAACTCAGGGATTTTGCTCATTACCTCACAGGTGATCAAATCACTTTCCCGAGCATCCCGAATGGTTATCATACATGAGAAAAAAAGATGAAAGTTTAAATATTCTTCTATATTATAAGAAATTGTCTCCCAAAATACATTTTTCAGCTCGTCCATACACAGCTTTTCTCGTGATAGTCTCTCAAAAAATGTCCTTTTGTACCTATATGTTCTTGTCTCTAAATCTTTAAATAGGGGTTGTCATTCTGGAATGCTTACATTTATACATATTCAAGGGGGTGTTTTATCATGAAAAAGAGTGTCGTTGTATCTGTGGTGATGGTAGTATTAGTGCTGTTTTTAGTGGGATGTCTGGATTATAAAGCATATGACTTACAGAAAGAACAAACGGGAGGGCCGGCTGCTCCGCAGCAGGCTGCAGAAGATTCCCAGCTTTTAGACGAAATTGCCGCTATTGAGGCTACTTTAAATGCCACGCCTACAGCAGTGCCAGAAGAAGCAAAAGATTCTAAGAATGATTCTGATAATAAAACTGAGGAGAATGAGGAAGAAATTGAGGTTGTTCTGCCAGAGGTGAAAGAAGAGAAGAAAGAAGAATTCTCAGGAGACGTGCAAACCATTGCTGTTGATGAAAATGAAATGGTCAAATTGAGAGTAACCGTGCGTGACCCGGATGGGGATAATGTAAGCTATCGCTTCAGCCCTCCCCTTGACGAGAAAGGAGAATGGAAAACTAATTATGGCGATGCCGGCGAGTATGTGATAACTATCACGGCAAGCGACGGAAAATTAACCAGCAAGGAAAGCGTCAAAATCATGGTAAACCGCGTGAACGTTCCGCCAGTGGTGGAAGCCGTAAAGAACTTACGGGTGAAAGAAGGAGAGGAAGTAACGTTCAAGCCGGAAGTCAATGATCCAAACAAAGATAAAGTGACAGTAACTGTCTCTGAGCCATTGACGAGCGGACGATGGAATACAGACCATACCAGCGCGGGAGAATATGAAATAAAAGTTCTTGCCAGCGATGGAGAACTGGACACAGAACGAACCTTCCTTCTGGAAGTGTTAGACGTGAACGTTCTTCCCGTAATCACAGGGTTATCAAACATCACGATCAAAGAAGGGGAAGTGGTGAAGATTCAGCCTGAGATTACAGACCTGGATGAAGATGAAATCACACTGTCTATCGGCGATCCGGTGGGAAATGATGGGGTGTGGGAAACATCATACACTGATCATGGAACGTACACCGTAAAAATAACGGTAAATGACGGCAAAGATACTGTTACTAAGAATGTGAAAGTAGCGGTAGAAGATGTCAACGTTCCTCCGGAAATTGTAGACATTTTCGTAGAAACAAGATAAATCTTGTTTTTTTGTTTTTTTCTTATTATGTTGAGGGATGGATGACGACTAACCATGAACACACAAAGATTAAACACAGTAAAAGCGGTCGTCACAGTATTTATACTTCTCATTATCTTGCAGACAGTGGTGGGAGCGATTCGCACGTTTACCGTGCAGGAAACGGATTTTGTGAAAATCAGGCCTTCTACAGTAGCTCTTGACAAAGATACCGTCGTTCTCAATTTTAAGCCTCCGTTTAATGCAAAAGGTGAATGTCAGACTAAAGTGAATGATGC
>CAYIBV010000011.1:0-18489 GCA_964361725.1 uncultured Methanosarcinales archaeon
TTACAGTTTTTTTCTGGTTCATTTTTTGCTCTCTCTCATCCAGTATTCCCCCAGAGGGAGTAAGTTCTTTTTCCACATCTGTGATCTGAATGATAACATGATGTTTTGTCTTGCTTAACGGCTTTGTCTTTGCCGCCAACACTTCCTGCCCGATATCAGCATCAACACACGCTGGGTTGTGCACACGCATACGCGATCGTCGTGTTTCAAAGCGTTCATATTTGGCAACATAAAATGATGTAGACCATTCCATGGTTGCGGAACGATTGATATCTTTACGTATTACTCGTCCCTGAAACAATTCCGGCTTTACCGTAATCTCTCCATGGAAAGGACATTTCTTGTCCGTACATTCTTTTGCCGGCGCTTTCACGCCCAACACTTCTTCTTTCATGTTTGGTACCTTGTTATTTTCTACTTTTTGTTGCTATTTTCTACCTTTTGAGGCGATTTTCCGACCTCTGGATGATATCCCTTCCTGCGACCAATGGTCCGGCGGGAAGGATTTTGATCATGATGGCACTCTTCAGCAGAGTTTTTGTCTTCCCCGCATGACGTACGGCAATGGTCTCTTTGGTTTCGTCAACAACCATTCCCTGTATCTTTTCTAAACTCTTATTTGTGGAGGACACTACTTCTATTTCTTTCCCCACAAGCTCATGCGGGTACATTGCTTTTTTTTGCATCATCTGTCCCTCACCAAAATCTTGTGATTTTGATGATCTTCACCATCTATTTTATTTATTTTATTTCAATGGTTTCATTGGAAAATCCCAGTTCCAGCAATGCTTGTTTCACCCGGAACTTATGATCTCCCTGCAATTCGATTTGGCCGCTTTTCGCCGTCCCTCCGCAGGCCAGTCTGTTCTTCAGCTTGCGAAAGATTTCATCCACGTTTGCTTCCTTGCGGATTCCATTGACGATGGTGTATTTCTTTCCGAACTTACGCTTCTCTACGGTAACGATGATTTTCTGTTGTTCCCGGGCGATTGTCTCGCACACACACAAGTCTTGCGGTAATCCACATTGACTGCACACGCCGACCATTTGTTTTCTGTTCTATCCTCCCTTTTTCCCTTGTCCACGCAAAGTAATGATACGCGCGATAGTTTTGCGCAATTGCCTGATACGTGCCGGCTTCTCCGGATTTGTTCCAGTAGCTACCTGCACCCGTAATTTTAATAACTCTTTTTTTGATTCTGTTAACCGTGATTGTAACCCTTGTTCTCCTAATGCCCGAAGTTCTTTACTCGCTTTCATGATGTTGTTTCCTCATCTGCTGATTCTGCTGATGTTTCTTTTTTTTCCGGAACTTCAATATCCTCTTCTCTTAGCTGAGGAATTTCTTCAGCAACTGTTGGAATTTCTTCAACAACTGTTGCTTCCACCACATCTGCTGATGCACTTTCTTCCGGTTCTGTGCTCTCTTTTATTTCTTTCTGCTTCGCTTTCTTCGGAGAAGATGACTTCCTGGCAGAGGGTGCCCGTTTCTTCTTCTCCGACTTCTTATCTTCTTCTTTGACATCCTGTTCCTGAGCAACTTCTTTTACGGATTGAACTGGTGCTTCCCTTAATGTGATACGATCAGGCAACTCTACATCAGGTGGCATAATGGCCACTTTAATGCCGATGATTCCACTCTTCAGCAATGCCGCCGCCTGTGCTTTGCGTACTCCTTCTACTGCTAAATCGCCGCTTTTCTTCAAGTACCCCTGATAAAACCGCCAGCTCTTTGCTCTTGCCCCAGGAATTTTTCCAGAGATGATCACTTCTACTCCTAACGCCCCGGAATTCATCACATTTTCTAAAATCTTGTGGCCGATGCCTTTGAATCGTGCTGATCCAAACCGCTCTAAGGAACTGGCGATGCGTTCTGCCACTATATTAGCATCGAGGAATATATCTTTCACTTCATTGATTTCTAATTGGGGATTCTCTAATTTAAACTCTCTCTTTAACGCTTTCGTTAAATCTCTGATATTCGCCCCTTTTGAACCCACAATCAGGCTGGGCCTGCTGGTAAAAATAATAATTTTCTCACCCATAGGAATCTTCTTTAACCGGATAGACGATACACCTACGTTCATCAGTTTCTTCTGAATATATTGCTTGATAAAGTACTCTTTCGTTTTCTGATTGATAAATTCGCGTTCAATCATGGTGTATTCTCCTTAGCCTTATTCTCCGGCATAGTAGGTGTGAGGGACGTTTTTACCGCACTGGTTTTTTTGCTTCTTGTCGTTTTCTCTTTTGCCGCCATTTCTTTGACATGTATTTCCAGATGGGTTCGTTTTGTTTTTTCCCGTCGTCGTCCTCCGGTCATGGGGATGGGAGCTTTATTTGCCAGTACTTTTACGATTTTTAAGTGTGCAGTATTTAATCCTTTGTGTTGAGCATTTGCTTCCACAGAGCGGATCAGGTCTAAAAACTCTTTTACTGCTTTGATAGGATACCTTCCTGCTGCCATACCAGGTTTATGTCCTAAATCACGATTGAATGTGCGAAAAGGAATAGCCCGATGAAATGTCAACACTTCCTCCAGTAATCGTTTGGCCACAACTGTATTTTTATAACGTACATACTTGCTGATTTCCACACTAAACTTCATGGAAATAGGAAGGCTCGTCGCTCGTGCCACAGCCATATGTTCTGTTCCTTGCTGTTGTGTTGCTGCCATGGTTATGAATCAGGAATTATTTTTCTTTTCCCCCTGCTGGTTTTGCTTCTTTTGCCCCTTTTGCTGACGCCGCCCCTGCCGCAGCTCCTACCCCAGCCGCACTGTGTGAGACTGATTTTCTCGTATGGGAAAATTCTCCCAAATAATGTCCCACCAATTCTCCCGTAATAGCTACAGGGAAAAAATCTTTCCCATTATATACTTTAATTGTCAACCCAATCATTAGTGGTATAATAACCATATCTCGGCAATGTGTTTCAATATTTTTATCACCCGCTTCTACACGTTTCATCAATCGTTTCTGCGCTTCTGTTAATCCCCGCTTCAGCGACCGTCGTACCCGGGAGGGAGCTAAGTCCATATACTCTTTCAGGGTCAGCTTCTTCATGTCCTCTTCCGTCTTTCCCAACCAGATAAATTCTTTTGCCATTTTTATTCCTTCCTTCGTCCGGTTCGTCGTGGGGCGATCTTCCCAACTTTTCGTCCCGGCGGAGCACTTCGCGGACTTAACGTTGGTCGTCCTTTCTGGTGCGAGCACTTCCCACCAAACGGATGATCCACTGCGTTCATGGAAATACCACATACTCGTGGATAATGCTTATTGCGTGCTTTCATTTTATGCCATCGCGTTCCTGCTTTAAGGAATGGTTTATCTGGTCTTCCCCCTCCTCCCAACACACCAATGGACGCACGGCATTCAAAAGGAAATATTCTTTCTTTCTTTGAAGGTAATTTGACACGCACACCTTTCTCAGTCTTGGATATGATTTTCGCCGCCACTCCCGAAGATCGCACTAATTTTCCTCCATCGCCCGGCTTGAGTTCAATATTATGAATAGCTGTTCCTTCCGGAATATCACGCAAGGACATGATGCTTCCCAGCCGTACTTCTCCCACCATACTGACAGCAATAGCATCTCCCACTTTTATTCCCTGCGGAGCGGGCGAAAGCAACTGCTCTCCCGTCGCATACGACACTTCCATCACTGGCACTGTATGCGCCGGGCAATGAATGACATCAACGACTGTTCCCATCGTGGGAAGAGAGGGACGACTAAATTCCCCTTTCACATGATGACCATTCGCACGATACGTACTCGTTCCCCGTCCTCGTCGTTGTTGAATCAGTCGTTTACCCATCTTAAATCAATCCTAACTCCGCGCTGACATCAGAAGCCACACTTCCTGGTTTCAATGCCACATAGGCGCGTTTTTCTCCCTGAAATGAATTGTGAACGTTAACTACTTTCACTTTGACATGAAATAACTGCTCCACCGCCCGTTTGATATCCTTTTTCGTCGCCTTCCGATGAACTACAAACACCAGTTTATTTTCAAACTCAATCTGCCGGATACTCTTTTCCGTGGAAAGAGGATACTGGATGATAGTATAAGGATCAAATGGTTCTCCGTTTTCGTTCTGTTTCTCTTGAATTTGTTTTGCTGCCATATTACATAAATAAATTTTCTTTTTCTACAACGTCCACTGCATGAGTAGTCCATACTGTTACTCGTCCAGGCTGTGATCCCGGAGCAAGGTATTCTGCATTTAATTCCTGCGCTTTGACAATATCAATGCCGCGGATATTTGATGCAGACCGTACTAACGGACAGTCTCCACCCACCACAAGCAATACCCCTTTCTTACGTTGATATCTTCGTCCCCGCATCTTTCCTATCCCGGCACGCACTTTAAGGTATTCTGTACGCACCAATTCCTCACCAAATCCCAGAGTGCGTAATACGTCACGCACTTCTTTGGTCTTGGTCATGCCCTCAATAGACTTATCAACGATAAAAGGATATTCTCCCGGCACATGATGACCACGCTTCACGACAATTTCTTTATTCAGCGTCGCAGACATGGCGGAACGAATGGCTTTCCGTCGCTCTTTGATATTGACTTTCTGTTCCCAGATACGTTCTGCTTTGGGAGGATGTGCTCTTCGCCCACCAACAGTCTGAGGATTCTGAGCCCCAACCCAGTTGAATCGTGTTCCTCGATGACTATGGACTTTTCGTGCCACACGGCTAATCCCATGACCATATGAAGTCTTATAATGTTTCCTTCGCTTGCTAATGCGCACAGAATGTCTAAATCCTGCTGCCGGATCTGAACCATAAGCCTGACGTGCCGCCCGCTGCAACGCCTGTACTACCCGTTTGATGAGATCAGGACGATACTCCTCTTCGAATTGTGAAGGTAACTCTCGTTCCCCTGCTTTTTTCTTGTCCGTGCTAAAGATTGTAAGTTTCATGGTGAAAGAGAGACCACCGCAAATGCATCTTTTCCTATTCGTGTATCAGGACGAATGGCATGTGTCAACAACACTGCCCGTTTCCTTGGCCCTACCACTGACCCTTTCACGACCAGAAATGTATTTTGAACGATACCATACCGAACGATTCCCCCAGAGGGAGTTACTTTTTTCCCATCATTTCCCAAAGCAATAATCTGTTTGTTATACTCCGTTCTCTGATGATACCCCATCTTCCCACTTTGGGGGACAGTAAATAATACTCTGTTAGGATGCCATGCTCCTAATGTCCCAATACCACGCTTGGTTTTTTCCGCTTTATGCTGACGAATAGGAACACCAAAACGCTTGACCGTTCCCTGAAATCCTTTTCCTGTCGTTATCCCATGAACATCAATCACTGTACCGGAATCAAATACATCTGCCACGGGAATTTCTTTTCCCAGCACCTCTTTAATATACTTTATTTTATCTTCTTTCGTTCCTCCCAGAGCAACTTCTACCAATTGAGGTTTTTTTGATCCCGTAGGAACACGCTGAGGCTGGGAATGCACCACTAATTTCACATCATCAAACGCAGAAACTTCATTAACATGTTTAGATTTTTTAGGAAAAGAAATCGTGCGCGCTAATTCTTTAGGCAGTTTTTCTGCAAATACTGAGGCCACTTTTCGCATACCATACAAGTACTTCGCATAAAATGCCGCCCCTACTGCCATCATGGGAGGACATTCCACCACCGTGGAGGCAAACATAATTTTTTCTCCTTTGGTTATCGATTTAGAACGATTATCCGTAGCCTGCACCCTCACCATTCCTGCTTTATAGCCGATAAATCCCAATGGTTTCGCTTTTGTTTCTTTTACCCAGGCATGAACTCGCGGCAGGGGATGGGCAGCCCTCTTTCTAGGCCAAAACTGCATACTTCCTCGTCGTGGATGATGTTCTACCATAGCTCTATCTCGTGTATGTATTGTACATCCTGTTTTACTTCAACAGCCTATTCCTGACACCCATCCCAGAACCACAAGGGTAAGGATGGCTGCCTTTTCAGGCCACCTGACCAGCCTCATTGAGTTGTTTCCAACCAGTGTGAGGGCAGTCCTCAAGTAAAATACTCTCTCGCGCTGCCTTTCATTTATAAATATATCGGTTCATTAGTTGCAGACAAAAGTTAATTATAAATATTTCCACAACTAATGTTTGAAAGACACGAATCATTATAACTTATTTGTGTCTTTCATTACATAAGAGGATATCTATTATCCCAAAACTACTACACAACACGAAACCGCTATACGCTTATTAAATAATTCCATACTTCTGGAGGAACCTTATAATGAACCCTCCTATCAAGAATAATTTTTTCTTACATATCTTTTACTTTTCTCAACGTCGACTCTAACGAACTTACCGTTTTCTTCTTCAGCACGGAATCATGTCCAGAACCCTGAAAGTCTACCTGCAGCCAATTTTTCTTCCCACACTTTACGCAACTTGCCGTCTTGTAATGATGTTCTCCCTTTTCACACCAGTGAGATCCCCATGAATCCCTCTCTAACATAGAATTACAATAGACACATGACCCCTCATTAAACCGACTAAATATATACTCCATATACAAATCAAAAAGGAGAAAGTAAAACAAAGTTTATATACATTACGCTTCTCAACCCGTAGAGAATGCGCTACCTCTTCACCAACGTATTAGGAAGTTTTGTTATTGATGAGAATATTCATCTCGTAGATTCCATATTATTCTCAGATACAGAACAGTATCTCGCTCCAGAAAAAACAGAGACCACTCTCATACGGAAACATCTTCACCTCGACCCTCTTCCCAAACATCTTCTTCCGCATGCCCTTCTCCTGTTCAAAGAAAAACATTTCCTTCCTGAATTCAAGAAACGAAACCTTCTTCTCACCAAGAACGCTTTGAAACAATCCGTTTCTGAGGATATTCTCATTATGCAAGCCATCAGCAGCATTCTGGAATTGGATAAAATGACCAACATCCTTTCCAAACGCCTGCGGGAATGGTATGGATGGTATTTTCCGGAACTGTCAGAACAGTGTTCTTCCCACGAAAAGTTCGTAGAACTCATCATCACAAAAAGTAGGGAAGAATTACAGAACGATATCTCCCAGAACGAAACCATGGGTGCAGATCTTTCTCCCGTGCATGTGGAAGAGATGCGTCAACTCGCTCTACAGGTTCATGCCTTGTATCAACTGCGCCGGCACCATGAAATATATCTGGAACAAACCATGAAACAATACTGTCCAAATCTTCTGGAACTTGCTGGCACCACCATCGCCGCCCAACTCATTGAATTAGGAAAAGGACTGAAACATCTCGCCCTTCTTCCTTCCTCAACCATCCAATTGTTAGGAGCAGAGAAAGCCCTATTTCGCCACTTAAAGACCGGTTCTCGTTCTCCCAAGCATGGCATTATTATTAATCATCCTTTGGTTCAGAACGCCAAATGGAAAGAAAAAGGAAAAATGGCCCGCTCTTTGGCAGATAAATTATCACTCTGCGCGCGATTAGATTACTTCAAAGGAGAATTCAAAGCCCCCGAGTATCGCCAGGCGTTAGAGAAAAAGTTATAAACCCAAAACATATTCAGAACAGAAAGGTGATAAACAAATGAAAACACAACATCATAGGCGTTCTGTACATACAAAATCTTCCCTTCCTCACTTTGCCACACGAGGGAAGACCATTGCCATTACCATTGTCACGTTGTTAGTGCTGGTCGTAATCACTCTCTTAGTAACTCTAAGATAATTACGTCTCCTCCACATCCAAAGAGTTTATAAATTCCTATTTCTCAGCACACTTCATGTCCACTATCAAATCTCATAAACTCTTTGAAATCTACCAAGACGAGCGCGGCAGATCTATTTTCACTAAAAGCATCCTTCCCGGTAAAACTTTCTTCGAAGAACGCACCGTAAAAGAAGGAGGAACGGAATTCCGTGAATTTGATCCCCGACGCAGCAAATTAGCAGCTACTATCATGAAAGGCTGCACCAACATGGGCATCCGCAAAGGAGATATCGTGTTATATCTTGGCATTTCTCACGGGTATACTGCCTCGTTCGTCAGTGATATCGTGGGTTCAGAAGGATTTATCTTTGGCATTGATCCTGCCCCTCGTGTTATCCGCGATGCCGTTTTTCTTGCCGAACACCGCCACAATATTGTTCCCCTTCTCGCCGATGCCAATCATCCTGAAACCTACGCGAGCAGAATCTGTGCTGTTGATGTGGTCTACCAAGACATCGCCCAGCGTAATCAGGCCGACATTTTCATCCGCAACTGCCATCTGTATCTGAAACCCGGAGGATACGGCCTGTTAGCAGTAAAAGCAAGGTGTATTGACATCAAAAAGAAATCAAAACAAATCTTTGAAGAAATCCGCAAAGAGTTAGAGAAAATATTTATCGTCATTGATTATAAAATCCTCGAACCGTTCGAAATGGATCATTGTATGATTATAGTGAAGAAAAAATAAAAGAAAAATAAACCCCAAACCCGCGTTTTTCTCTTTGTAAGTCCTTATATACTTAATCAAGCTCAAACATAGAGAATCCATCCTCTCCATAAAAATTTATATATCCCAACCTATTTCTTAGATGTATGAGAATCAACTATGAAGCAGCGTACTTGTATGTGTATTCCAAAAAACTTCTCAAAGTAAACAAAAGAATCAAAGCCCTTACCCACAACGCTGAGAAACATAAATTAAACCATCTTCTGTCAAAAACAGAACGGCATAAGCAGAAACACCAGAAAAAGCATGCTCGTGCCACAAAAGCCATTCACGAACTGCTTAAAGACCACCATGAACTGCTTAAACGCTTACGCCATCATTATCTTAACTTTGCTCATGCTTTACAGAAAGAAATGAAACAGAAATAGATTACGCCGTTTTCTCTATCTCTTTTTCCATCTTCTTCACATGAATGATATTCACCGGACAGACACTCGCGGCATCGTCATGAGCGGCTTTTTCATCAATGGTTGTAATGACTTTCTCCCAATGATCACCCACTTCTTTGCTCCCTCTCAGCTGCGCCAATCCCTGCTCATCCATCTCCCATAATTCCGGGCTGATCGCTGCACACGCCCCGCAGCTAATACAATCCTTCTTAAAATGAATGACAGTGTGGGAATCCATAGTCGTATTTAACAATAGTTAACTTTCTCTAAAAACAGTCTTCTGTTTATAAAATTTTACTCCCAGAAAGCACCAAAAAGCTTATATAAACACTTTCTTTTATCACACAGAATGAAAAAGAGTGTGAGACAACTTTTAGTAGTATCTTTTCTGGTGATAATTATTGTAATTCTCACTTCCTGTGTTCCCCGTCCTGCAGCAGGAGGGACCCCCAGAGACACTGCTGCCATTGCCCAGCAAGTGCAAAGCGGTTCTGAAGGCCTGTTTATGCAATTAGTACAAAACTCTCCACCGCCAGTGATGTATGACCAGACTGAACTCATTGCTGTACTGGATGTACGCAACCGCGGTAATCATCCTCTACAATCTCATGAATGTTTCATTCGGGTTGCCGGATTTGATCCAAATATCATTCGTAGCGGATTTAATCAGCCTCATGATTGCACAGAACGTTTGGGCGGCACGGAATTAGAAGGAAAAAATCTGTACAACACCGAGGGAGGATTTAATCAAATCGAGTTCCGCTCTTCTGATGTTTCCCTTCCTGATGGCGTGTTTGAATACAACCCCACGTTAGACTTTAAAGCCTGTTATCATTACCTCACCAAGGCCAGCCCGCAAGTATGTGTAGATCCTCTGTTTTATCAAGTGACTGCAGACCAGAAAACTTGTCAAGTGCGTGATGTGGGCATGGGAGGAGGACAAGGTGGTCCTGTTGGCGTCACTCATGTGGGAGTAGACATGATAGGCAGCAAGGCTATTTTTGAAATTACTGTGCAGAATTTAGGAGGAGGATCTGTTATCAGTCCTACCACTGACATCCTTGCCTGCAACCCAGATTATCGTGACCTTGACCGCGTAGAATACAATGTGGAATTAAGTGGCGCTACCCCCGTTGATTGTAAGCCTCGGGATGGTATCATCCGCCTCTCTAACAAGATGGGTAAGATTGTCTGTACGTTTGAGGTTGGCAGCTCTACTGCCTATGAAACACCGTTAAAAGTAGAACTAGATTATAACTACCTGCAATCATTACGACAACCCCTTAGAATCGTCAAAACTCCTGGAACTGAGTAAACTTTAAATACCATAACTCATTCTTCTCTCTCATAACGAAAATCGCACTAATCTTCGGGCTAAAGCCTGAGGTATTTAATCGTGCGATTTTCGGGATTGAAAATTGTCGGACTAAAGTCCGAGGTATTAAACCCCAACAATTTTCAATAACAGAAAAGAGGGAAATATCTATGAAAAAAATAATTATTGCCATTCTGCTAAGCATTATTCTTATCCTTACCGCCTGTTCACAGGAACAAGCACAAGCACCCGCTGCCCGCACCGGAGCGTTCATCGGCGGCACAACAGGGTTGACTGCCCTCTTTGAACCATTAAGCATTAAAGAAGAAAACATCTTTACTGTCTTCGACACGGAAGATTTTCCCCTTGTTGTTGATCTTCGGAACAAAGGGGAAGAGACCATTCAACCCAATGGAGTACGTCTTCGTTTGCTCGGACCAGCACAGCAAGACTTTGCCAACATCCCATTATGGACAGTACAAAATCAGCAAGTCATTGAAAAAGTTTCTGACTTTAATCCTCAGGGAGGAGAAGAGATCCTCTCATTCACACCACAAGCCCGTGCTCGCTATACCTCCCTCGTTACCGGATTTACGGACATCACGTGGAATCTGGAATTTAATTACGATTATAAAACCCATCTCATCATCAACGACATCTGCTTCAAAGGTGACCCTACCGACCTAAAAGTATGTAACCCTAAAGAAAAGAAAACATTTGCTGTCTCTGCTGCTCCTATTACCATAACTAACGTAGAACAAGACTCTGCCGGACGGGGAGTTATCCTCATGAAGATTGATGTACAGAATGCCGGACAAGGCCATTCTACAATTATCGGAACAGATTTTGACCAACGCTTTGACCAACTGGCATACACCATTGATGAACCAGACAAATGGGAATGTAAATCTGGTGGACGGGAAAACGAAGCTCGCCTCACAGAGGGAAAAGCGCAGATTCTCTGCCGCTTAAAATTGCCGTTAGCAGAAGCTGATTTGTACACTCGCTCTGTGCGCCTCACGGTAAGTTATGCGTATAAAGAATTAATCCAGGAGAAGTTACGGATCAAAGAGAGTGCCAGATAAAACTTATTTTATTTTTTAAATTATAGCGACTGACATTAATTTTTAGACAATTATGAGCAGTCGCTATACTAAAAATGAAGAGCGACACTTCATTTCTGTACAAAAATATGATGTTCCTCATATTTTTTGTATCTAAAAGACATAACTATTTGTATAGTTGTCATCAAGCAACTCACGAACGAAATGACTTGAATTATTTATGTCTTTTACTATAACAAGCATTAGGTTGTTCAGTTACACAAATAATATAAAGAAACAGTTCTAAAAAATCATTATGGTTCCAGAACAAAAAACAGATCTATTAAGTCTGGATGATCTGAAAAGAATAAATCCTCTGCAAGGGTTCCTTCTGTATACTAACGCTGGAGAAAGTGGGGTGGTGAGAAACGGAGTACGATATCTGGAAGGCCCACCGGGAGTTGACCAAGTTCTCATAGACGTTGGCTACGCATTTATTCCTGAACTAGCAAGACCAGATATAGAAATGTTCTGGATGGAGAAAGAAATAGAGGGGAGAAAAGAAAGAATAAGATATCATCCCCTTGCAGAAGGAGATCCACAAAAAGTAAGAGATTTAGAAATGCGCACGAGAGTTAATTTTGTAGGGAGTGGTCCCTCTGATGCCGTGTATGAAGTTGCCCGAGCACTTGTAGAAAGAGGATATAGTGTGGTTGTCCCCCCATTAAACAGGTTTATGGACAGGTTATTTCAACTAACATCTGAGGAAGGAGAACATAAATCGAAAATGGTACCTCTGGAGTAAACTACTCTCAATAGTCATCCCCTATCACACATACTTCTGCACTCCTGTCATAAACACTTTCCCAAATAGTGTTCTGATATCTTTTGGATTATACGCTTTCCCCTCCCTTGGAGAAATTCCTGTTTCTTTAAATGCTTCCTCCACCACTTCTTTAGGAGCACAAAACACTCGTTCCGCCAGTGTCCTGCTGGTAAACTGAGAAGCCATCGTAGGGAATTGAAGAGAGAAATACAACACACTCATCGCCCGCATCCCATAGGACCCCCTTTTCTTCCCCAACCACTGACGTTCAAAAAACCGCAACTCTAACGCATCAGGCCGGACTGTGGTCATATTCGACATTACTTTTGTCACATAATCTGGATTAGGAACACCAGCACCATCAGCAACCTCTAGCACGGTAACAACGTCTAATGGAAGAACATATTTTCTTTTCTCAACGCTCCCTACACGAACATGATAATTGTCATCAACAAACTTCTCCTTTTCCCACCATTGCTGAACATAATTAGTTAATGCAAACAATGCCGGAACGGCATGATTATTCCCCTCTTTAACAAGCACTTCTAATTTTCTCCCCTCACCACGACGCACTCTTTTTTCCACAGTACCATCCAGAGAATAATCTACCCATCCCACTCGATGCCCAAGGGAATAACTCTCTCCCATTCCCACCAACAATTGCAGACGCAGGGCATCTTTATCTGTGCGGAGGGGATATAATTCCACATACAGCCTAACCGCATCATTGACATCAACAAGAAAATCTCCCTTCTCTTTATCCTTCGGCCGTTGTACCCATGGCAATCGTTTCCCTTCCCGTGCCCGACGAACTTCCCGGGCAAAGCTAGGATCAACCTCTTCAATATGATAGATAGTTATATATGATTTCCGTTCCGTACAATCCCTCTTGCTCATCGGTGAAATCATAACCTCACACACGAGACCAACTCTTTATAACCTTTCTGAAACAAAAGGCTATTCTTAAACAACCCTACCTCTTCGCCACCATCATGGCAAACGCCAGAAAACTTTCTAACTGCAGATACTCATCGCTCCCCTCTACCATACGAAATTCGACTTCACCGCACTTATCCACCAACTCCACTTTCCGCCGGTCATCTAACGACAAATTCCATATCTCTTTCTGAATCTGTTTAATCACATCTATCCCCGATAACCCATAATCCAGCATGAGATTCAATAATTTCTTCCGCGCTTCCAAAAAATTCCCCCCTACTGCTGTCGACAACACCTCACACACTTCTTTTGGCTTAGCCACTGATGCCATAGAGTACACCAATTCCGGCGTAATATCCGACCTCATCACGGCACAACTCTGCATAATATTTTCTAACCTGCGGCAGTCTCCCTCACAGACAGAATATAATGCTTTCTTAGCCTCTGCAGAAACCGTCAACTGTTCTTCCTTGGCCACTTTTTCAATCACCGCAAATATTTCTTTCTCCGACAAAGGCTTAAAGCGGAATACCGCGCATCTGCTTTGGATCGGATCAAGAATTTTGCTTGAAAAATTACAGCTTAAAATAAACCGGCAGGTCTTCGTATAATTTTCCATCGTGCGACGGAGAGCCTGCTGTGCTTCTTTTGTCAACGCATCGCTTTCATCCAGATAGATAATTTTGAAAGGGACATTGCCCATAGCTTTTGTTCTGGCAAAATCTTTTACTTTAACACGGATGACATCGATGCCTCTTTCATCACTGGCATTTAACTCTAACGTATTTTCCCGCCAATTCTCTCCAAACAACTGCTTGGCAATAACTAATGACAATGTTGTTTTCCCTACTCCCGCCGGGCCAGAAAATAATAAATGGGGCATGCTTCCTGAATGCACAAACGCTTTGATTTTTTCGACAATTTCCTGCTGTCCTTTGATCTCTTCAAACGTGCTTGGCCGATACTTTTCTGTCCATATCGTTGACGTCATACGTTGTTCAGACCACCTTTCTTTTATAAGCTTTATTCTTCAGGATGCTATAATGCCCAGAGCAGTACTTTTAACCCCACATCAACAATATCAGTATAGGAAACCCCAAACCAAAACACCATCACAAATGCCACGACCAACAAGACAAAAATGAATTTAATAGAATGAACAATTATTTTTGCTATAAGAATGATCAAAGCAATGATAACGATAAACCATAATAACGAAACTATCTCCATACCCTCTTGAAAACAACAACGTTTTTAAGAATTTCTCTTGTGGCGAACACTATCTGTTAAGGTCATGAAAATGCGGGAAAGCGCCTCACCACGGACTTTAGTCCGTGGCTTGAACTGAGGCGCTTTCTCGACCCCGCATTTTCAGGACACCAGAAAAGAACCTCGGCTTAAAAGCCGAGGCTTTCTTTTCTGCGTGTCATAAAAATGAGGAAACAAAAAAGATAGAAAAAAATAAGTGACTGTTTAGGCTGCAACCAGCAGTACATCGGTAACATCCTCAATTTCACCCTGCACGTACTGGTAATGCAATAAATCCTGAATATATTTCTGGACGTTCATGGATTTCACTCTGCCGCCTGTTCTTCACCGCTCCCAGTAGGAACAGCATTACGAGAAATAATCAACACATCTCCCACTGCTTTTACCATCTGATGCGGCACGATCACTCCACGGGCACTGCCTAACACTTTACTTAAGTAAGAATTTTTTGTGGCTTTGATTTTCCATCCGGAAATGCGGTTGCTTGCCACAATCCCATCTTCAATATCCCCAAAATAATCTCCCGAATCTGTAAACACCTTAAGATCATACGATTCTGTCACTTTTCTCATTTTCAGCATCTGGAACCACCTCGCACTTTCCCCTTTTGCTCACCTCTAAGTTTAAATACTTTTCTATTATTGAATACGTATGACTGTACGCATAATTGGAACGTCTCATATTGCCAAACAGAGCCAGCAGGAAATTAAAAAAGCCGTGGCAGAGAATCATCCAGACGTTATTGCGGTAGAACTGGATGTGCAACGCGCCTCTGCCCTTTTTGAAGAAGGAAAAACCAAGCTACCCCTCCAGGCCATGTTCCAGATCGGCCTCAAAGGCTACCTCTTCGCCAAAGTTGGACAGTACATCCAGCAAAAGCTGGGAAAAATAGTAGGCACCGCCCCCGGATCAGATATGAAAACTGCTCTGGAACTGGCCAAGAAAGAAAACATCTCCGTAGCTTTCATCGACCAGCCCATCCAAGTTACTCTACGCAAATTCTCGCAACAGCTTACCTGGAGAGAAAAAGGCCGCTTTGTGATCGATATAATTAAAGGACTATTATTCCCAAAAAAACAACTGCAAGAGCTGGGATTACGTTCATTTGACCTGCACACTGTCCCAGAAGAGAAACTCATTGAAAGCATGATGAATGTCTTAAAGAAACGTTATCCTTCCGTGTACAAAGTGCTTGTGGAAGACCGCAACAGATACATGGTAAAACAGTTAGTAATTCTCATGCGTGAACATCCTGAGAAAAAGATTTTAGTGGTAGTGGGAGCAGGGCATAAAAAAGGCATGGAAGAACTGTTAAACAAGATAGATATTGTACATTAACTACATATCTTTGATCGTTTCCAGATCTTTTAACCTTTTTTCCGCAGAAATAGAAGTAGAAAAAATATGCCAGAACACTTTCTTCAGCCAATTCACCCAATCCTGATCAGTGATGGAATAAAACAGATAGTTCTCTTCCGCAATCGTTTTCAAAAAATATTTCTCTTTAAAGCGGACAAGAGCAGTATCAACAATAAACGCCCGCAGCGGCTGCTGAGCATGTCGGATGTCAATCAGTTCTTTCCCATACTTGTGATTCAATGCCAGAACGCGAGTAACATTTGCCCGTGAATTCAAATCAACATTCGCCACAATCTTGAGAGGAATGCCTTTCTGGCAGAGAAGTTCAAATGCCTCTAACAATGGTTTTTCCTGTTGCGTTGCCTGCGCCCAGGACAAATCCCCGGAAAAGATGAGGACTTGCTCCTGCGCCCCCGCAACCGTGGAAATCAAATCCTGCTTGACGTTCAGATTGTGCTCCTGCTTCTCCAGAAAACATTGCTTTTTGTGTTCCTCAATGTACTGATAAATATCAAACGGGCTGAAATCACGTTTATGGCGGGCGTGGATAATCCGCTGAAAGAGAACATCCTGAAACGTGGATTGGTTCTTGCTGATGAGATTCCAATAGACAATTTTGAGCCCGCCTTTCGTCCCCGCACGAAACGTGGTCGTGGCAATCGTCCCCTGCTCTTGGGCAATACGGTTGACGTAACTCTCCGCCGTCCGCCAGTTTTTTCCGATTAACTGAGCAATATCTTGGATAGTTCGTGGTTTTTGAGCGACGAAATTGTTGATCTTCTGCGCAGTTTCAGGAGTGAGCATAAATAGCTGGAAGTACAACACTTTAATAATCTTTTTGATAGAAAAGAAGATAGGTTATACAACACTAATGAGGAGTTATGCCTAAGACAATCACCATAGACTCTTTATTGGGGGGAGAAGAAGCACTTTTTGCAACGCTTAACGGTAAAAAGAAAGAACTCGTTGACGGTCTAGAACGCATTGCGACTGAAAAAAACGCAGAAATCAACGCAGTGGAGCAGCAGCTTATCACTCACTACCTGAGAGCTTTGCCGGTGCTCTTTGAAGAAGCGGCCCGCCTGATGCAAACAGTACCAGAAACTCCTTCCGAGCTGCTTGTGCTACGAAAGAGCGAGAAAGCGTTTGGTCCACCCTATTCCTGTTATGCTCTGTTTAAAGAGAGCAATAGTCAGCTTGTGTACATACCGCAGGAACAGCACAAACACGACTCATTGAAAGAGTTTTGGAAAGATCATGGAACAGTAACCGCTGTTAAAGATGTTCTCGACCAGATAAAAAAAGAACCAAAAGACGTAGTAGAAATATACCAGGTGCTTAAAGAATTTGTTATTACTTTTCGTCAGAAGAAAAGTGATGCAGGAGACCTGAACACAGGAATGATAAAGAATCTAGAGCAAAAAATAGTGGTAAGTGTTTATGGAGTGATCGAAGAAGCTGTGGCAATGATTCATGATGATTCTCCCTATTCAAACATCGCAACCCCTTATGTAGAACAGAGTCAGGAATTTCAGTTTTTCCCATCGAAAAAAGCAGCAAAAGAGTTTATTCAAAGACAGAAAGAAGCACGTCTGTTAGAGAAAAAATACTCCCGCCAAAGAATTCCCTCTGTTTTAACAACAACCAACCACCCTTTTGGATACTCAGCGGATAAATGTTGTTATTCCCTGAGAAAATACGAATTCAATACCACAGCAATTCCCCCCGACCTCGAACGCCTGTTGCAGAAACCACGACCAGTAACTCTGCCGCCAAGAAAAGAGTAGTGGAAGCTATAGCAGTATTCAAAAGAGGTGATACCCATACCTGAAACAAACTCCATCGATGCCTTATTGGAAGAAGGAAAAGCGCTCTCTGCAACGCTGGAATACAAAAGAGGAGAACTTGCCAGCACCGTAGAACAAGTGAGGGCAGAAAAAAGCGGAGAAATTAATGCTGCAGAGCAACAACTCTTTACTCACTACCGGAACGCCCTGCCCTCTCTCGTGGAAGAAGCAGTGCGCCTCATGAAGGAAGTGTCAGAAACTCCTTTTGAATTACGCTTATTAGTAAGAGATGATGGGATGTACGAAGACACACACCAATATTCTCGCTTCTCCCTGCTTAAGAATAGTGATGGAACGTTAGTATACACGCCAGAAACAATTCACTGGCGCGAGGGGGGGCGTACGTGGGACGAGTTCAGGAAAGCCATCACCTCTCAAAAAGTTCTTGATAGTGAAGAAACAAAACCAGAAGACATCGTGAAGATGTATGAAACTCTGAAAGGATTCGTAACACAATTTCGTGAAAAATGAATAATGCCGGTGATATTGAAAGGGGAATAATTGATAATTTGGAAAAAAGAACAAGAACTTTAGTAGGGGTATATACTGTCGTTGAAAAAACTGTGACGATGGAAATCGATGGCGCGGCGTTAGGTCTCGTAGCACATTACGTAAATGGTCGAAAATTTCAATTTTTCCCATCAAAAGATGCTGCAGAAACATTTCTAAAAAAACTAAAAGAAGAAGACGCCATTCGGAGAGCCCCCTGTCATGCGTGTGGGTACCAGAAACATTGGAGAGGGGAAGTTTATTATTCGATCAAAAAACAAGAGTTTGACCAAAGCAACCTTCCTACTAACTTCCAACAGCTACTACAAGAACCACAACCAGTAACTCTGCCGTCAAGAGAAGTTGATGGGAGTTACATTGATGTTTTAAAGAGGTGAAATCATGACCACATATCTTGCCAAATACACCACGAACGCATCGATGTTTGATGGCGGTGCCTTTATGTCCGACCCTGAGCCCCATCATGACGAGTTCCGCTTTGAAGCAGACAATGATGC
>CAYIBV010000012.1:0-16481 GCA_964361725.1 uncultured Methanosarcinales archaeon
TCCCGACGAGAAAACGTGTTTGTAGAAGAGTTGTTAAGTGCAATCAGCAAAAACGGTGCTGCCGTCTATGGTTGGAAAGAAGTAGAAAACGCTATTGCTGCCGGGGCGGTGCATAAACTTCTTCTCACCGATAAATGCATCCGCGAGAGTAAATCTTCCGGATCGTATCTTGCCATTGATCAAGGATTAAAACAAGTTGATATGCAGGGTGGAGAGATTCACATTCTCTCTTCAGATGATGACGCCGGAAAACGCCTGGATGGCTTGGGAGGCATTGCTGCCTTGCTGAGATATAAACTTCACTGGTCTTAACATGATTTTGGAAAAGATATAATTCCCATAATGATCTACATAAATATAGAAGACTTTGAATAACTCTCTTTTCAATTGATATTTAAAGTCTTTCTTAGAAATGGTCGAATACACTTGTTTTACTGTAGGGGAGTTCAACCCTTTCTATAACTCATAAAACCACTATCACTACAAAAATATATGGTGTACAACCACAACCTTTTAATAGTAGTTAATTTTACTGATGACTTAGTAACAAAACAAAAGCTTTACTGTTGAGGTAACAAAAATTCACCTGTCAATAAGTGGTGGATTTTTGGGACACGGAAAACAAAGTTTTCCGGTTCAGAAAGATTACGTCTTTCTTGAACCGAAAATTCGCTATTAAGAGCGAGGCTTTAGATCAAGCGAATTTTCGTGTAACAAAAAAAGAGGGGGGTTATAAAATGATTGTAAAAGACGACTTGTTAAGCAAATTACGACGGTACTTTGACTTGAATTTATATGAAGTCAAGTTATGGGCCGCATTATTAAGCCGTGGTGTTTCTACCGCCGGTGAACTCTCAGACATTGCCGATGTTCCGCGCTCTCGAAGCTATGACATCTTAGAATCTTTGGAAAAGAAAGGGTTTGTTGTGATGAAATTAGGAAAACCCATTAAATATATTGCTATTCCTCCCGCAGAAGTTGTTGACCGTGTAAAGAAAAACATGCACTTTGAAGCTCAGGAAAAAGTCAAACGCCTGGAAAGTGTCAGGGGTTCTCCCCTTATGGAAGAATTAAACACGTTGCATACGACAGGCATCAATTTGGTTGATCCTACAGATATGACTGGCTGTTTGCGCGGACGAAACAACCTGTACAACCATTTGGATATGCTCATTAAAGAAGCTAAGAAAAGCGTTAACATCGTTACGACAGATAAAGGCTTTATCCGCAAAGTAGAAGGCCTGCACAGCACGTTTGAAAAAGTGCGCAAGCGCGGGGTACGCATCCGCATTGCTGCTCCCATTACAAAAGAAAACAGAAAAACCGTGGAAGGATTAAAAGGGATTGTAGAAGTCAAGCACAACGACAAAGTAAATTCCAGATATGTAACGGTTGATGGAACTCATATGGTCTTTATGTTGTTGAATGATAAAGACGTCCATCCCTCTTACGACTTAGGCGTTTGGGTCAAAACCCCCTACTTTACCTCTGCCATAGATTCCATGTTTGATCAGTTGTGGAATTCTCAGAAATAAATATTTTCTTTTTTTCTCTTTATTTTATCTTTCTTCTCGTGTCAATGCCTCTATCAAACACATTAATTTTATAAACCAACAATCATTCTTTCTCTTACATGGATATGAAATCTCTCATCGCCAAACTTCATCCTTTTGAACGTACTATCCTTCCCCTCTTAAGCACAAAGAAAGACGTTTCCTCACTAGCAGCCGCTTCTACACTTGATGAAACCTCTGTGATGCGCGCCCTGCAGTGGTTGAGTAACAAAGAGGTTCTTACCCTTCGTACGGAAATACAGAAAGTTGCTGTCCTTGATAAAACTGCAGAAAAATATAAACACTCCGCACTTCCAGAAAGACAATTTCTCACCACGCTCACAGAAGAATTCCAATCTCTTTCCACCATCGCGCAAAAAACAAGACTGGATAAGAATGAACTCACTGCCTGCTTAGGCATCCTCAAAAGCAAAGCTGCCATTGATATTACAAAAAGACAAGAACTCTCTATTTGTATCACTCCTCTGGGAACAAAACTTCTACAGCAGGAAACGCCGGAAGAACAATTCCTTAAAAAAACTTTTCCTCTTCCTGTAAATAGCATTATTGACATTGATAAACTGGGTTTTACAGAATTACAAAAACGTGGTTTGGTCAAAGTAGAAGAACAGAAAACTGTCACCATCGAGCTAACCGCACTGGGAAAGGAATTAACAACCATAAAATTAGAGGGAGATGTCGTCAACCGCCTCACTCCCAGCATGCTGAAAACCGGCTCTTGGAAACAAAAGCAATTCCGTGCCTATGATGTTGAGATCAACGTTCCCACGCGCTATCCGGGAAAAAAACATATTGTCACACAGTCTATTGAATATATCAAACGCATCTGGCTGGACATGGGCTTCCAAGAAATGGAGGGAAACTACGTACAGTCCGCATTCTGGGATCTAGATGCCCTCTTCGTTCCGCAAGACCATCCAGCACGGGAAATGCAGGATACGTTCTATCTTCCGGGCAAGGCAAAACTTCCTCCTCTCTGGCAGAACATTAAAACCGTGCATGAAACAGGAGGAAACACTAAAAGTGCCGGGTGGCGATATACATTCCGCAAAGAAGAAACAGAACAAATCTTACTGCGCACTCATACCACTGTTCTCTCTGTCCAGACCATTGCCTCTCTGACAAAAGATCAACTTCCTGCCAAATTCTTTACCGTAGGCAAGGTTTTCCGCAACGAAGCCTTAGACTGGAAACACTTATTTGAATTTTATCAAGTAGAGGGGATCGTTGTTGACCCCAATGCTAATCTGCAACATCTTAAAGGCTACCTTACCCAGTTTTATAAAAAGATGGGCTACAACAAGATTCGCATGCGTCCCGCCCATTTCCCTTACACAGAACCTTCTTTAGAAGTTGATGTATTTCATCCCGTACGGAAAGAATGGATTGAATTGGGAGGAGCAGGCATCTTCCGCCCGGAAGTGGTCATCCCCCTCCTTGGCTTTGACTGTCCGGTCTTAGCGTGGGGGCAAGGTATGGAACGCATCATTGCAGACTACTGGAAAATTACTGATCTGCGCAACATTTACAACAATGACCTTAAACAACTACGAGAGGCAAAATTATGGCAACGATAAAATCTAAGACAAAAAAATCCAAAATAAAAACAATATCCACAAAAATATCGAAGAAAACGTCAGCAGCTCCCTCGTTCTGGAGTACGTGGAAACGGGTCATGGTTGAACCGGCACAATTCTATCAGCAACTGCCGGCAAAGATGGGATATAAAGAACCATCAGTATTTTATCTTAAAGTGTCTGCCCTCCTTCTCGCTATCCTCTACGTTTTTCTGGCTTTCATCGCTTTAATTATGGTTTCTTTCCTCGGAGCATTAAACATCCCTATGCTTTCCATGATCTCCGCGTTAGGTGCGGGAGTTGTGGCCCTCATCGCTCTTATCGCCTTTCCCTTTCTCCTCTTATTTTATTGGTTATGTCTCTGGATAAGTGCGGGAATCACCCACTTGTTTGTCATGCTCTTTGGCGGTACGAAAGGATTTAATGAAACATTCAAAGCAGCAGCGTATGCCTCTGCCCCTATACTGTTCTCATTTATTCCTATGATTGGATACGCTGCCTCCATTTATGTTATCGTTCTGAACGTCATTGGCATCCAGAAACGCCAGCACTTAAATCTGGGGAAAAGTATCGCTGTTATCCTTCTTCCCCTCCTCTTCTTTGCCGTCCTTTTCCTTATCTTGTTTTTTACGTTCGGACTCTTCAGAGGAATGATGAGGTTATAACCCATGCCCACCATAATACTAAACAAAACTGTACTTGAGTCGTTGATGGGAAAGAAACTCCCTCTAGACCTGTTGAAAGATCGTATCAGTATGTTAGGTACAGATCTGGAAAAAATCGAAGGAAACGACATTCACGTCGAGATCTTTCCTAACCGCCCGGATTTATTGTCAGAACAGGGCTTTGCCCGGGCATTGAGCAGTTTCATCGGTGTAAAAACCGGACTGCGCCACTACACTGTCAAAAAAAGCGGACTCAAAGTGATCGTTGATTCTTCCGTCACCATGCGTCCTTATACGGCCTGTGCCATTGTTAAAAACATCCATTTTACGGAAGAACGCATCAGGGAAATCATGCAAGTACAGGAAAAACTCGCCACTACGCATGGCAGAAACAGGAAAAAATCGGCATACGGCATTTATCCTTTAGATACTATTCATTTTCCCATTCAATATATTGCTAAAGATCCTGAAAAAGTAATCTTCCAACCTTTGGGCTTTGATCAGAAAATTCTCGCCAGTAAAGTAGAAGAACTCCATCCCAAAGGAAAAGAATACAGCCACATTGCCACAGGATGGAAAAAATATCCTTTCTTTATTGACAGTAAAGAAAACATCATGTGTATGCTTCCGTACACAAATTCTCAGGATACAGGCAAAGTAGATACCACCACAAAAAATATCTTCATTGAATGTACTGGTACGGATCAGGCAAACGTTATCGTAGCGTTAAATATGTTTGCTGCCATGTTTGCCGACATGGGAGGAGACGTGTACAGTCTCGACATTGTATACCCCCACAAAACCATCACCACGCCTGATCTTACTCCTACAAAGATGAAAATAAACCATACCTCCATCAACAAAATGCTCGGCCTTTCTCTTCAAGAGAAAGAAATCAAGAAACTTGTAGAGCGTATGGGTTATGGCTACGAAAAAAGAACGGTGCTCATCCCCGCCTACCGCGCGGACATTCTCCATCCTGTTGATGTGATAGAAGATATTGCCATTTCTTATGGTTATGAAAATTTTAATGCTCTTATACCCAACGTGGCCACCATCGGAAAAGAAAATACTACAGAACAATTCCTTACTCTTGTACGAGAGATTCTCATAGGGTTCGGTCTCTTGGAAGTGAAAAATTACCACCTCCTCACCAAAGAAGACCTGCAGGACAAGATGAACCATCAGGGTCCTGTCCTTTCGCTCAAGAACGCTGTCGGAGAGCATAACCATCTCCGCCACTCTCTTCTCCCCAGCCTGCTGAAAACACTGAGTGAAAACAAGCACCATGAATTCCCTCAAAATATCTTTGAAGTGGGAAGAACCTTTGCCCCGGATAAAACCACAGAGACTGGAATACAAGAAACTGACCATCTTGCGGTAGTATTCTGCCATGAAGAAACAGACTTTACAGAGATTCGGCAAGTTCTCGATGCACTGGCGTATCATCTTGGCATGGAACTTACCTTCAAAGAAACCACCCATTCTTCGTTCGTTTCCGGTCGTGTGGCAGAAATTATTTCCCATAACCACTCTCTTGGTCTTATTGGAGAAATTCATCCTCAGGTGCTGAGCAACTGGAATCTAACCATGCCCGTGGCGGTATTTGAGATAAAAATAGAAAAGAAGTAAGAACGTAAAACTTATTCTGGAAGTGCCGTCCCTTTCTTTGGTTTTGCTTTCTTTTCTGTAGGAGAAGCACTTTCTTTAGTTTTCTTTTTTTCAGAAGGAATTGTTTTCACGTTCACCTTTCGCCGTTGGCGTGGTCGTTCTGCTGTTTTCCTTGCCTTCGTTTCCCAGACAGGAAGACCTAACTTCTCAAACAACTTCTGTACTTCATCATGACCAGCACCATTTTTCACGTTCACAACCTCTGTAAGAGGTTCAAGATGCTTCACATTCACTTTTTTCCGCCGCACATCCCCATCCACAACAACGAAATGGTCATCAACGTGTTCTATCACAACACACTTCCTGCCTGCATCCCTCCCGGCAATTTTCATGCACATCCGCCCTACTTCAAAGATACTCATTGTGCCTCACCTCGTGCTTTTGCCTTGAGTTTGAGACGGGTACAGGCGGAACAGAATGTTCCTCCGTATGGCCGTTCTGGTCTTCTCGCAGAGCGCGGGATTTTTCGAATAGTAGAAGAACCTCCCTGCGGCACGCCAGCAAGAACTTTTTTGCAACTAGCGCAATGTGCTTTCTTCGGCTTCCGTTCCCGGTATTGGATGGTTGTTCTTCCTCCGGGTGTTTTTACAAATATTTTGCGAAATCGTCCTGATTTAAACATTCCACGTGGCATAGTAATTTCCTCACTAATTTTATAGAAGCAAACCAGAACATCTCTGATCCGAGTTGCCTCCAAGATCACAATCCCTTTGATCCTTTTGGGATATTAGACTTAAAACTGCCCTTGTTTTATAAATGTTTCGAGGAAGTTGTGCAACAAAAGCAAAAGAAACTTTTATATAATTCTTAACTAATAATAAATTAAATGAAAACTATTATTTTAATGAGTTTGATAGTATTAATAATATTAATGTCTGCATGTACACAGATTACTAGAAAAGAGTGTGAAGTTAATATAGAATGGGAAGATGCGGTAGAACTTGTACAAAATGGAGAAGCATGTTTTAGAAGTCAACTTCATAATCGTTGTGTTAGCCTAAAGACAGAAGATGGAAATTTATATAAAACAAGAGAGCCACAAATAGATGATATTATTCGTATAAATAGAGAATATGAACATTGTAATAATAGGGGTATAGTGACAGAATAATTGCTCCCTCGCCTTGCTCTTCGCACTTTCTGTTCTCAGGTTTCGCCTCGCTCAACCATGCATAACGTCTGAAGTACTTCTTCCAGAAATGAGACCTCAACAACTCAATGCACTTTCAACACTTTCCTCATCCCTAGACTAAACACTATTGAGAACACAATATACCATGCTAACCATCCCGGCTCCCAGCCGAAAATAGAAAAACCTGCTCCCAGAGGACGCAGTTTATTGTACTGGATACCCATCTGTCTGATATCTGACTTGTCAAACACAGAAATAGGGTCTGCAACATTTAATTCTTTTGTAATCAACACCGTCCTGCTCTGCTGATCGTTTTTTGTTTTGACCGTCACCACATGTTCTCCTTCCGTACTCTTCATATTCCAAGCAACGGCACTGTTAATCGGCTGTACGGCATCACTAAACAATTCTGTCCCCTCATCTGCCATAAGTTCGGCATCGCCTGTCACCCCTTCCGCAAACGAGGCGGTAATACTGAACCTCTCTCCGGGATAGATGGGTTCATACGCCAAATGGGCATTCATCCAGCCAAAAATCAACAGAATAGGAATCATCGTGATGAGCGTCACTTTAAACGAATGCTTCATGTACTCCATATTAGAAGCCATGGCTTCTTTCTGCACTTTCATCATTTCTTCCGGCTTGTCCCGCAGCTCTTTCATATGCTTGGAAAACTCTTTCTGCTTTTCTTTAAGCCGCTTCATTTCCCCCTGATTAGTCAAATACTTATACGCCAGCGTCATGAGCAGAGTAATAACAAATGCTAATACTAGAATTCCCACAAACGGGCTGGCATTAATAAGCGGCAACAGTACAGGGCTAAATACCGGGTCTAAAAACGCCATAAAGACTTCACAACGCCGTTATTTTATAAACGTTGTGGATTATAAAAGGCTAATATGAAACCCTCGCCAACTGGCCAGTGAGTACTGTGTGTATCGTAAGACCTACCTTGCCCTGCCCGTCGATATTCTCTTCATAATTGCAGCAGAAAAAACAGCAAGGCCGGGTACGAACGAGAGGGTTTCATATTAGCCGGATTAAAATCGCTTTACGATTGCCTCTACCACTTTTAAAGTTATCAACAGATTTATTAAAAGAAACTCTTTTTCTTTCCTTCGATGAATCTTACGTTCCTCAAACCAACAACAGGAAAACTCATTACTTCTACAATAATTACTCTTCTAAGCTTTTTTCTGGTATCAGTATTTCGCCCAGTATGCAAACCCTGTCCTGAAATTAAAGAACTCCCCTGGCCGGAATTTGTAGGTAGCTGTAATTGTATTGAAGGTTCCACATTTCCTCAATTCTTAACAGAATCTTTAGTTGTCTTTGTCTTACCTTTCATACTCACGTACGTAATCTATTCTTTCATTCAATTCTGGAGAAGACAAAAGAAGTAGAATAACTAGCTATCCCATAAACTTCCGTAACGCTGGATGCACATCCATCATACTTTCTTTGGCTACTTGCTCATACAATTTATAGACAATCATCACCATCAATAAAATACCCGTTCCCCGGGATAACGCTCCCGTTAAATCCGCTAACGCTGCAAGCAATCCCACTGATGCTCCCCCCACGATAGTCAGCGGCCATATATATCTATTCAGCACATGCTCCAACACCCGCTCATCCCTTCTAAACCCAGGAATCTGCAACCCAGAATTAAGAATTTGCTTTGCTTGGCTGGCAGCATCCATGCCTGCCGTCTGCATCCAGAAAATAGAAAATATCACAGAACCAACAACAAACACCAAAACATACACCACAGTTTGAACAATCATATCACTGCTAAAACTCCCTTTGATAATATTCTGCACCACATCTGGTGACTGCAGCCAGTACACAAATCCACTGATGGGAGTTGTTCCGGAAAACTTTCCCAAAATGGGAAATCCCCATCGTTCAAACAACGTGGCAAATAATTGCACATTTGCCAGCAATGCCGCAATCAAAATTACCGGAATGTTGGAAGTATAAAAGAAATTTAACGGCCAGCGCATACCAAACCCACGAACCCTGCCAAAAGACAACGGAATCTCCACTTTCATGGCCTGTCCATACACCGCAATAAAAAACACCAACACCGTTGACACTAATGCTGCCAATTGCAATCCGGCAGTTGTGGCATCACCCACGGACAATGACTGAAATAATGCCGGTATAGCGCCAGCAGCAATATCTTGATTTGTGGGACTGGGTAAAAAGTTAAATGCCGTGATAAAAATCTGCTGCGCTACTCCCGCCGCGATAAATAAGCTAATTCCTGATCCCATCCCCCACTTACTGATCACTTCATCCATAAACATAATCAACACGCCGCCAATCACCAACTGAATAATTAATAACAGCTGGTACTCTTTAAACAACGCCGTTCCTGCTAACGACGCTGAGGGCGCTAACCCCCCCATTAACACATACACTGCTCCTTCAAATATGATAAAGAATATGGATAACAACTTCTGTAATCCTTGATACCGTTGCTTTCCTTCCGGCTTGGTCAGATCAAACGTCAATAATCCCGTCCCCACCAGCAATTGTAATACAATAGATGCGGTCACGATGGGTCCAATCCCCAGTGAAATAATACTTCCAAATGATGCACCAAGGATAATGGACAAGAACTCAAACTGCTGCAACGCATTTTCCCCTAATCCAAACAGGGGAACAAACCCCATCACAAAAAACAATATAAGAACAACCAACGTCCATTTCAGCTTCTCTTTAAAAGGAGTATGTTTATGGGGCGGTCCTCGCACCTCAGGAAGGTTCCCCAGAAGTGTATCAAGTAATGACATTTTCGTAATCGATAACCCCTTTATATTCAGTTATATTAAGTTATATTCAGTCCGTTTACTCAGTCTGTTTACTTACTCTTTTGAGTCTTTGGAGTCTTCTCAGCCAGTTTGGCAACATTCACATTTCCACCTGCCGCGTTCACTTTTTCCGCCGCTTTAGGGCTGCATTTCTCCACTGTAATCGTAACCGGCATAGCCATTGCTCCCGACCCCAGCAACTTTGCATATCCTACAGAAGTAAGGTCAACAACATACTTTTTCCCTTCTTTCGTCGCTTTCCCTTCCTGTACCCACGCTTCTAAACGATGGAGAGTAAAATCTTCGACATTAATAATTCTTTCCGTTCCTTGCTGCATAGCTTTCAAAGAAGTAAACCCTCTTTGTCCAAGAGACCATGTTTTCATCGCCGCTTTCTTTTGTCCTGCACGCTTCCCCGTTCCAGCCCATCCATGCCCTCCACGGCTTCCTGCTCCCCGGCGTTTCTTACGGTGGCCACCACCATGAGTAGTATGGCCGCGATATTTTACTACTTTTTTCCGTTTATTAACTACCATCTTACAGCATCCTCTTCACAAGATCATTAATTTTTTCTCCCCGATACCCTAACGCCCCTCCGGCATTAAACGAGACTTTTATTCCTTTACGGCCAAATCCCTTGCGTGGCGGATTTAACCGGAAATACGGCTTATATCTTTTCTTGCCGATTTCTAATACAGCATAAGTATACTTCCCTTTGGAATCACCGACGCGACCTTGATATGCCTCTCCGCGGCGGTCAAGCAATTCCTGAAATACTTCCTCCTGCAATTCCCCCCACGTCACAAAATCTTTGACTTTATGAAGCATGCCCAGTACTACGGGAGTTTCTTCCAGAACGACACAGATATTTTTCCGCCGCAGGCGCAGCAGCAGCAACGTATCTTTTTGATCATGGCGCACGCCTACTAATCCTCGTACTAAAATAACCGCCATTTTCTTCCCGGAAGATGTTTCTTTTCCTTTTTCTTTCGTTACTGCTGCCATCATTATTCATACCTCATTATTCAGTGTCATGCTTTTCAGCGGCATTCTTCATGCTTCCTTCCACGATACCATATCGTTCTTTATCACCGGGTTTGGTCTTTACAAGATTTAATTTCTGCAACGCATCAAACAACGCCTGTATTAAATTTAGTTTTGTTCGTGTTTGACCTTTGGTGATACTCCATATATCTTTCACTCCTGCTAATGCTAACACTTTCGCGCATTCTTTCTCCACGCATAACCCTTTCCCTTTAGGAGCAGGAATGAGTGTAATACGAGCTGAACCGCATCGTCCCCTCACCTCAAATGGGATGGAATGAGGCTGCTTACAATTACATTCCCAGCTTCCACACCCTCGTCTCATACGAATCAACTGAAGCCGGGCATTGCGTTTCGCTTTATCCCGTGCGGGAACAGTCTCTTTGCTTTTTCCTAAACCTACGCCAACATACCCATCTTTATTTCCTACAATGGCACAGGTCATAAACTGAATCTTATTTCCCTCTCTCGTTTTCTTTTGTGTTTGCCTGAATATCCTCCTCTTTCCGCCACCAAACTTCCCCTTCGCCTGGCCGATGAGCAACAAATCTTCTTCCAGCGCGGGCAATAGTATATCTACGATCTTCGCTTCCAGAATATTGTCTCCCTGACGAAAAATTTCAGAAATATCCGTAATCAATCCTTCTTTTACTTTTTTCCCAAGGGCCGTCACTGGTTTCCAGACTATTTCGCGTTCTGGCACTGCTTCAATGACTTTTTCCACTTCTTTCCCCGCTTCCAGTAATTCTTCAACCATAATTCACCTATTTCATTTCCTTGATCTTCTTTGTAACGGCCTGTACCGCTTCAGCTATCTGCGGGACTAGGTTATTTTTTAAATATTGCGCAAATTGTTTCCCCGTCGTGCTTTTGCTGCTGCTTTGGGCGATCATGAATTCCTGAATATGTTTTCCCTGGATCTTTTCCGCGCTGGGAAAAATATCTTCTCCCACAGGAACATCCATACCGGCATCAACAACTCCTTTGACAAACGCACTGATCCTTCCCCCATGCATAAACTGGCGCAGGCCAATATCCAGAATACCTTCTTTCTGCTTCTGTCTGATTGCTTTTGTCCCAAACAATAATCCCGTGAGATACGCTGCCGGCACATTCTTAGTGGAATAAAGCCATCCTAATTTTTGGAGTTCAGAAGATTGTGTTGTACACAACACCCTGTCCCCCTGAGGTTCAAAAACGATTAATTGAGCGATAATCTGTGTATTTGTCACACGAACCACAATGCGGGGTAATCCCCCCACTAACAATTTCAATCGCTTACGGTAATCCGTTTGCAATGTTCTCTTCCTACGGTACAAGACTGTTCGTGGTTTGTTTCTTTTCATTTTTTATGTTGTTTTTTATTGTTATTGTAATTAATCATACAGTTATTAGACCATTCATTATACTGTCGCTCCTGCTCCTTCTCCTTGTTTCCGAATGAGATGATGCTCCGTCAGGTATAACTTAATGTGCCTCTTATTCCTAAAAAAGCCACCTTTGCTCCTGCGATAGAGCACTCGGTAATCTTTGATAGACAATAATTTTTTATCCCGTAACTCTTTAATGAATTCCCGCTGTACGCGAATACGGTGAATCCACACTTCTTTGCTGGAGACTATGGCATGCTTGCGTCCTTTGGCACTTCCCCTTCCCTGGCGCCGTCCTTTCTGCTTCTGTGCTGCAATGTGCCTTGCCCGCACCCGAGACTGTTCACTACCACGCACACGTCGCACTTTTCCTACAGCAATCAACCCTCGAAAATCAGAGCGGGTAATTGCTTTCTGAATATCTGATAAAGCCTCTGGCGCAAACTTTACCTTTTTAGGGGAAATTTTCAGGATTTTTGCCGCCAGTTTTCGTTTTTGGTTCATGGTCGTTCTTTCTCCGCATTATATCATTATTAATATCATTATTATAATAGTATTGGTATTATTATTTATTGCCTCTTTGTCAGGGTCTTCTCCACCATTTCTTTTTGCTTCTCCTGTTCTTCTTTCACTTTCTCTTCTACAGACTTTTCCTCTGCTTTTGGTTTTGCTTTCTCCTCTTCCTCTTTCTTTTTCTTCTCCTCTGCTTTCTTTCGTTTCTCTTCTTCTTTCAGGTTTTTTTGCTTTTCTTTCTCTGCCCGATGTGTTTTGCGTGCAGCAAATGAAGTATTCAACTTTTCCAGCAATTGACCTACATCTTTCACATTTAAGATCATAATCTTTTTCTCTAACGCTTTTGCCAACAATTCTATCTTTTTCCTTGTTCCCAAGGTTGCCGATATCAATGCTCCTTCGCTCTTTGGATCCAACGCCATCAGCTCTTCCACGCGGGAAATCAACACAGGCTTAACGCCGGAAGGATGCAATCCCCGCACTGCTGCTGCTCTCCCATATCCCGGATGAGGTAACGCCGGTTTGCCTTTATGCCGCTGTCGTACCGGTGAATGGATCCCTCGCGGACGTCGCCAGCGCTTTTTTACTCCCGCCTGATACTTTGATTCCCTCACTACAAACGTCCTCTTCTTTCGGGATACAGTGGGAGATGTCGTCGCTGCCATATTAGATCGCCTTTCCTGCTTTATGTGTTATATAACATCCATCCTGAAAAATACGTAGATCGCGGTTTGTAATGCGGCACAACCGTTCAATCAATCCTGCTGCCTGCCCCGCCAATTCTTTATCGACACTGGTAACCACCACTTCTTCGCCTTGCACTTTCACTTCTGCCCCCTGCGGCAACGTTACTCGCCGTGGCACTGCTTCACCAAGGAAATTCTTCACCGTAAAGTCTCTTCCCGATACTGACACATTCATAGGAAAATGACCGGAACAAATTTTTAATTTATACTCATGAACCTGCTGTACTCCCTGTACCATATTCTTAATATGGGAAGCAAAAGATCCCACTACTTTCTTTTCCCGTTTAGTTCCTTTCGCCACGACCAGAATAACTTTTCCCGATTCTGCTCGCAGGACAACTTGAGGATAGATAAAATTGCGCTGCACTGTTCCTTTAGGCCCTTTCACCGTCAAGACACTTTTCTCTAGCTGAGCCGTTACTCCCGCAGGAAGTGCCACTTCTTTATGGATCTCTTCTTTCATGGTCTAATAACAGTATGCTAACAGTTTCCCCCCTATACTTTTCTCTTTCGCTTGAATATGGGTCATTATCCCCTGCGGTGTGGACACAAGCAAAACTCCAAAATCTTTTGCCGGCAAGTATCGTTTTTCCATTTTCTCAAACCCATTTTTCTTTGCCGAAAATCTTGGTTTGATCACTCCGCATTTGTTAATGTTTCCCAACAAGTTAATTTTAAGAGTATTTCCTTTTCCCGTTTCTGCTTCCTCAAAAGCCCCTATGTAGTTTCGTTCATTTAAAATCAAAAGAATTTTTTTGAGCACTTTGGTGGAAATGGCTATCACTACTTCTCGCTTTCCCACACGTTCCGCGTTCATGATTTTGGTTAACCCTGCTGCCAACGTATCTTGTAACATGTTTGTTTCACCATTACTTTAACTATACTTCTTGAATCCTAACCCCACGGCCATCTCCCGGAAACATTGTCGGCACAGATGAAGGTTGTATTTATTGATATGCCCTCCATTTCTCCCACAATTTCGGCACTTGCGAAGAGCGATTCCACAGGAGCGCTTTGTCGGCTCATTAAACTTAACGTATTTTGCCCTCTTCACAGGTTTAGCGTCTAATTGTTTAAACATCTTTGAATAATGGCTGGTTGTCATTCTCTCACTGAACCTCCACTCCTAACCGCTCTTGTGCAAAAGCGACTGCTTCTTTTGGGGTGATCATATGCTTTTTTCCTACACTATGAGGTTGAATTTTCCTTCGCTTTACTCTAAATCCCGGACGTTCTAACGTTACCGCTACTTCCAACCCTAAAATTTTCAATTCAGGATCATACTGTATTCCTTCAATGTCAATATATTCCGGTACGCCAAAAGAAAAATTTCCTTGGGCATCGAAACAAGAGCGAGGCAATACATTTTTCCTTGCTACCAGTAACCTCTTCAACAACACTTCAGGATTCTTGCGGATTGTTACTTTTCCCCCGATCTGCAGTCCCGGACGCAATCCCCATGTAGGAATTCGTTTTTTCGTTACAGTCTTAACGGGTGCTAACGGAGACAGTTTCTGAAGTAACTTTAACCCTTTCTTTAACAGTTCTTCGTCCTTTCCCGCACCAACATTGAGGGTAATTTTCGCTACCTTAATGTTCCGCATGGCATTAATCTGTTGTTGTTTCATTGTTATTCCCGTCATGAGTATTTTCTGTTATGTATTTTCTGTTATTGTTGCATTCATCAATGTGCCTGAACGGTGATGGAGGGCTTTTCTTTTCCTACCACAAAGAGATATTTCTTTGCTGTTTCCACGACGATATCATCTTTAACATAGACTGCTTGTGTTTTTTTTATCTCCCGTAATGTTCCTACATTTCCCACTTTTCGTCCATTATCTATGTATACCAGCATCCCTGGTTTAAGAGGAAGAACTTCCGTTACTTCTCCTTTGGGAATAGTAATCACCACGCTATCACCCACCGCTACCGGTTGGGAAGAAGTTACATTTCTTCCATCATGGAGATGTATCTGAATTTTACCGCCGGGAAGAACGCTCTTCCCCGTCACTTTACATACTTTTATTGCTTGTTCCCCGGCAGGAATCTCCTGCAGATGTATACCCCGCTCGGCCGTGAGCAATACCCGATACCATCTTTTCAGGGAAGGGATAGATAAGATATCAAATAATCCAACTACATGACGATATTCTGTGCGCCGTGTGCCATCTATACGCACGTCGTTAGCACTTAACAGTTTGCGCACTTCCGTAAGGGTATTGGCAATATGTAACGTATCTCGTAACAACACCCCTAATGCCATTCCTCGTTTCAGGGAATGGGCTCCTGCTTTAGGACGGACAATAAATATCGATGCTGCCCGATTGATATCCCATAATTTTGGTGCTGCGATACGCTTTAAGTGATTCTTCATTTTGCTGTCTTCTCCTTTGCCGTTTCTTTTGTAACTGGCTTTACTTTCTTTGTCGCTTTCATTTCCGTTGTATCTTTTCCTGCTTGATGTTCTGTACGTCCACCAAGCGCTTTCTTTCGCCGGGGATCTTTTGTATCAAGTTCTATGATCATAAGATTGGAAGGTTCAGTGCTTCGTGGCAACTTAGACCCATCTTTCTTGATATATTCTACTCCCGCAATGTACACTTCTCTTTTTTTAATGAGAACCCGTTCCACCCTGCCTTCTTTTTTCCGGAATCCTCCCCGTAACACACGCACTTTATCTCCCACCCGTACCTGTACGGCACGTATTCCATATTTTTTCCGTAATTCTGATGACACATGAACATGGACTTGTTTTTGGTCGATATGAAGAGGAGCATTATATATGTACTTTCTCTGCTTGCGTGGTTGCACGCTTCGCTTCCAACTGGTGGAAAATGTTTGCCGTACCATTTGTTTATGTTCTCTTCTTTGTTACTGTTATTGTTTTTGTTATTTTCTTCATTTTTATACAATCTTCATTTTTACACAATGATGCTGGCGATTTTTGCTACTGCCGGCCAGCGGTCAGCTGCTTCTTTGGCGATGGGACCTTTCAGCAACGTTCCTTTGGGGTTCCCTTTTTCATCTTTGAGCACTACAGCGGCATTGTCTTCAAACTTAATGCGCGTTCCGTCTAACCGACGATATTCTTTCTTCTGACGGACAATGATTGCCGGTACGACCGTCTTTCTCATCTCCAGTTTTCCTTTCTTGACTGCTGTCATGACAAGATCACCAACTCCTGCTGAGGGATATCTTCCTCGTACTGTTTTCGCCGTCTTCACGGCAATAATCTTAAGGACTTTTGCTCCAGAGTTGTCACAGGCAACAACACGTGCTTCCAACGGCAACGCCCGGATAATTCTTGCTTTAAGCGCTTTCATGATCTTCTCCTTTATTTACAGTTTTTTTCTGTTTCATTTTTTGCTCT